>JAYVNW010000629.1:0-3045 GCA_043758225.1 Candidatus Kuenenia sp.
ACGTTAAAATCCAAATCTTCATACGCCAGATAGGGCTCATCCCGCCTCAGATCGCGTTCCACTCCACTCGCCCGCGCAACCGGTCCGCTGGCGCTGAGATTGATCGCGTCTTCCCTGCTGAGATATCCAATTCCCTTCGTGCGATCCACGAAAATACGATTCTTCGTCAGCAGTCGATCGACCTCGTCATAAACTTTCGGAAACTCTTTGATGAACTTCCGAACGCTGTTGATCCATTCCATATTGACATCAAACAGCACACCGCCGACTCGAGTATAGCTGGAATGAAATCGCTGCCCGGACGCCATTTCAACAATGTCGTAAATATGCTCGCGCTGCTGAAAGAAATACAGAAACGCCGTGAAACCGCCTAAATCCAGTGCCGTCGTGCCGAGATTCAGCAGATGGTCATGCATTCGCATAAGTTCCGCGAGAATCGTTCGCAAATACTTGCAGCGAGGCGTCAATTCAATGTTGAGCAATTTTTCGACAGAATGATGCCACGCGATCTCGTTTGCGAGCGGCGACAGATAATTCATGCGATCGACGATGGTGACGTACTGGTTAAAATCCAGATGCTCGCCGAGTTTCTCGAAACCACTGTGCAGGTAGCCGATATATGGGACTGCATTGAGAACTCTTTCGCCATCCAGCGTCAGCACGAGCCTAAGAGTCGTATGCGTTGCCGGATGTTGAGGCCCGAAATTCAGCGTCCAGACGTATTCTTTTTCCGCCGATTCAGCTTCCAGATTATCAACAGCAGTTAAAGGCATCGAAGAAGGCCGATGGAAAGGGTGAAACTTGCAACTGCGACGGCGGACAAGAATGCGATGGTAACAAGCGATACTTTGCCGGGGTATAATGAATGCCTCACCTCAAAACGAACAGGGCAGCAGGCCTGGAATCAATTTTTCCCAATCATCGCATTCCGGCAGAGAGTTCAAAAATGGCCAGACTGGGTGTTTTCTGATCGCCTCTATGAGAATTCCCGGTGGATTTAGGGCATCGAAGTGAATCGTGGAAACAAGGGCAAGGCAAACGATCAAATCTTAAGTCCTCCGATTCTTATTTTGATTTGATCTTCGAAGTCTGCTGGAATTCACCCGTCGCATTTTCCACAATCGTTTTCCCGTCGACCACGTCAAGAAACAAAACTGAAAGACCGTGCTTCCTCGAAAACAGCATCCCTTTCTCAGTGCCCATCACCATTAGGCTCGTCGCCAACCCGTCGGCCGTCATACATGAATCGCAAAGAACGGTCACCGATGCCGGCGGATTCGGGACCGGTCGGCCCGTCGGCGGATCAATCGTGTGTGAATAGCGAACTCCCTTGTACTCAAAGAAGTTCCGGTAGTTACCCGACGTCGCGATCGAACGTTCCGTACATTCCACAACTCGCTGAATTTCACCGAAGGGAGATTCAATCCCCAAACGCCATTTCGTACCGCTGGACTTTGCAATCCCCGTTCGGATTTCCCCGCCGATATCAACGGAATGAGAGGGGAAACCCAACGACTTCAACAACTCAGCAATCCGATCAGAGGCATGCCCTGGCGCGATGGCGGAGAGTGTTAACGTAACACCTTCACGAGTCCTGCGAATCGATGGCGGCTCCAGCTTCACTTCGATGAATTGCATACCGATCTGGCTCTTCGCTTTTTGAATCGCTTCCTCGACTGGAAACGCTTTGGGCTTCTTAGCGCCAAAGCCCCAAAGATCGATCAGCGGTGCCACTGTCGGATCGAATGCTCCGTCGGTGAGCCTATGCAGCCGGATCGATTCCTGCACGACTTCCACAAATCCGGGACTCGCGGGAAACCATTCTGCCCCCAGCGCCTGATTGAACTTCGAGATTTCGGATTCCGAATCCCATGTCGACATCTGCCTGTTAATATCTTTGAGGACAGCTTCGATCTTCTCTTGAATTGCTGGCCCCTCAGCTTCTGATGCTCCGTCGATGACAATCGCGTAGTACGATCCCATTGACTTGCCATTGAGCTTCAGGACGTCAGCGCGAACGAGGCCTGCGTTACAAATCAAGATTGCCAAAGAGCATGCGACCCACAGAAAATTTGATAGCGATGTCATCATGCCAGCACCTTATTATCCACCCGGAATAATGGCGGAACACACTCGAAGGGCTGACGCCCTGCTGCTCACCTGAACTAACTTCCCGAACGAGTAATAACGGGGAAGTTATGACGTTCACCGCGACCTTTCAGCGGATAATCTTTACGCAGGGGAAACGCAGCGAACTCTTCAGGCATCAAAATACGACGCAGGTCCGGATGACCTTCGAATACGATTCCGAACATATCAAAGATTTCCCGTTCCAGCCAGTCGCAACCACGCCACAATGAATAGACCGAAGGCAACTTTGGAGCAGGCAAATTCACAGCCGTCCGAATGATTAAACGCTCACCACTAAAGATATCGAGCAACATGTACACGACGCCAAACCGATCCGTGGCACCTTCGTATTCCAGATAATCAACCGCCGTCATATCAATCAGCGAATTGAAGCCGTGATCGTTCTTCAGACTGCTGAGAATATCAAACAGCTTTGCAGCCGGAACATCGATCCGTCGATTGTCGCGAAAGCTGCTTTCAACAAGCTCAGAACCAAAAGGCTGCTGCAACACAGACAACTCAACCATGATTGCCTGCCCCTCGCTTCAAGTACTGTACACCCGCCGCTCCGTCGGCGGAATTTAAGCTATTTTCAACCATGATTGCCAGTTCCTCGCTTCAAACCAGCAGACGTCATTGCCGCTGAAAAGCCGCCAAGCTGTACAAGATTTGCATCCTGAATGCGGTAGCGTTCTTCAGATTCAAACGGTTCCGGCCCCATCGGAGTATCGCGAGCCATGAATTCCGTACCGTTCACAGTCCCCGTGCGACGCACCTTTGCCTGCATATCCATGATGGCTGCAATCAATTGCTCCGGACGAGGTGGACACCCGGGTACATACATATCAACTGGAATGAATCGATCAACGCCCTGCACTACAGCGTATGTGTCGAAGACACCGCCGGAACACGCAC
>JAYVNW010000630.1:0-3709 GCA_043758225.1 Candidatus Kuenenia sp.
GCTCTGACGCAGTCCGGGATTTTGATAATTTCTGACACTGGTGGCAACCTGCGAAAGATCAATACATTTCTGGAATCGGCGATGCAAAACGTCGAGAAGAAATTGATGTTTAAATCCTATACGCTGGTCCATATTGATGCCGAAGAAGCAGAGTACATGCTGCTGGCTCAATTCGGGATGCGACAAGGTGCCGGTGCAGTGCAAAACGTGAGTGCTGCCAGCGGACGCGACGGTCGATCGCCCCAGCCAGCTCCACAGGCTCAGACATCGTCGCTCAAAGTGATGTCAGATACTCGTTCGAACAGTTTGTTTGTCACGGGGTCAGAAGCGGATCATGCTCTTGTTGAAGAGATCATTAAGGCTATTGATGTCGAGGAATTACCGGAGAATGCGCGGTTTCGCGGCAGCTCAGGACCTTTTTTGCGAGTTTATAAAGTCACAGGTCGTGCTGATCAGGCGGCTCTGAGTATCAACGCAATGATGCCTGGTGTGGTTGTCAATGAGGACAACGCCGCTGGCACCGTACATATCTTTGGAACGAACAAGCAGCATCTACAAGTAGACGAGTGGGTTCAAGCATTCGCAAAAGGATCAGGGGCTGCGGGTTCAGTAGCCGTTATTCCACTGGTCAAGATGGATCCGCTTACGGCTGCAGCAACTTTGCGCAATCTGTTTATATCGGAAGGCACATCGGCACCGACGATTGAAACTGATCTTTACGGCAATCGAGTTATCGTAAAAGGCACATCGGTTCAGGTTGATTTGATCAAACAGGTTCTGAAAGACCTGGGTGAAGACGGAACAGGCATTCGAGCAAAAGGCGAAGGCGGCACGATGAGACGCTATTCTCTTCGGGGTCGAGATCCAGCTGAGTTTATGCCTTACCTGGAGCAGGAGTGGAAGAATAACGAATCGGTAAATATTCGAATCGTTGTCCCGAACCGAGCCGGCCCAATTCGTGATCTGCGAACACCATCGCAAGCTGCACCAAGAACCAAGCAGCAGCGTGATGCTGCGCCAAACGCCGATCCGTCGACGACGCAGACTCAGAAACGTTCCGGACTGCGGAAACAATCCGGATATGTCGCAGTACGAAGGCAGGATGAATCTGCAAAGCCAGAACAGGATGCCCCAGATTCTGCAAAAGGAAATGCTCCGGCCGGGCCGTTTGATGGAGTTCAGATCGTTGTCGATGGAGATGATTTACTGTTGCTCTACAAAGACGAAGCAACTCTGGATCGCCTGGAAGAAACGATGGACTTTCTGCAGCAGTCTATTCCCTATCGGACTCGCTGGACTGTGTTCTATCTCCAGGCGGCTGATGCGACAGAAGCTGCTGCTTTGCTGGAAAAGATGATCACTGGCAGCAGTGTCACCAACACCGCCGCCAGTTCAGGATTTAGCTTTGGTGCGATGTTTCGCCCCATTACGGATTCGGTCTCGAACATGACTGGATTAAGTGGCATTGGAGCAAATCCACAGACGTTGAGAATCATCCCCGATCCCCGTTCGAATTCTCTCATGGTGACTGGACCGCAGGCATCCGTTGACGAAGCTGAAAAACTTCTCGAAGTTTTGGATTCCAACAGTATTCCGGAATCACTGCGAGACATGCAACCACGACAAATAACGGTCGAACACGCCGAGATCGATGCGGTAGCCACGATGGTTAAGGATGTTTTCAAACCGTTTATGGAACCCGCAGGCGGTCAGCAGCAACAGAACAATCCGTTTGCAGCATTGATGGGCGGAGGTGGTGGAAATGGCAAGAAGGAAGCAAATGGAGTCCAAATGACGGTGGGTGTGGATCGCTCAACGAGCACTTTGTTTATTTCGTCCAGCGAAGCCCTGTTTCAGAAAGTCGAAGCGTTGGTGAAAGACCAGGATGCCGCAGCGAAATCGTCGAAACCAACTGTGCGTTATGTACAGCTGATGAATGCTGATGCCACTATGGTTCAGAATTCTTTGTCGGCCTTGTTTCCACGAGTCACTTCCAGTGCGATCAAGACGACTTCCAGTTCGACCAGCGATAGTACACCACGAACTGACAGCAACAACAACAACAACAACAACAACAATAGTAACCCGTTTAGTGGAAGAGGCGGCAATCCATTCGGAGGTGGAGGCAATCCATTTGGTGGAGGCAATCCATTTGGTGGCGGCAATCCATTTGGTGGCGGCAGTCCATTTGGTGGCGGCAGTCCGATTGGTGGAGGTAATCCGGGTGGCACATCTGGAGCAATACCGGGTGGAGGATTCTCACCATTTGGTGGTCGAGGTGGTGGTGGCGGCGGATTTGGTGGTCGAGGCGGTGGCGGCGGACGCTGAAAAATGTCAATTAGCTGCGTCCTTCGTTTTTTCGCGGCCGTTGAGCAGTTTATCTGCTGAGTTTCTATTTGCTTCGACCCAGGCAGAACGCGGAATTTAATTAAACAAATACGGCTGATTGCAGCCTGTATTTCAGGAAGTATCTGCACACTATTGCCTGCACTCTTGCGGTATCATCTTCATAAAGCTCTGCAATGGAACTAGGACAATTACTTGTTAGCGATGGCCTGATCACCAGTGAGCAGTTGAAGATTGCTCGTGACACTCAGGGAACAATGCGCATTGATCAGGCGCTGGTTAAATCTGGGGCGATTACTGAGGACGCGATTCTCACCAAGCTCTCCGATGAATTTGGCATGAAGTATATCGATCTGAAGGACATTGAGATTGATACAGAGCTTCTGACGAAATTTCCTACGTCTTCAATCTATCGCCATTCGTTGCTGCCGTTGTATCGTGAAAACGGACACGTGGTGATCGCAACCTCCGATCCGCTGAATCTGGAAGGATTGGACGAACTTAGCTCGGTCAGTGGCTTCAAGCTATCACCGGTGTTGACACGCAGCGGAGAACTTGGCAATCGGATTCATGAACTTCTTGGTGTCGGCGGCGACACAATTAACGAGCTCGTTCGTCGGCGCAGCGAAGAAGGGATTGAACTACTTGAAGAGATCAATGAAGACTTCGGTGAACTGGCGGAAGGAGCTCAAGCACCGTCGGTCATTAAACTGGTCAACGAATTGCTGATGGAAGCTGTAAAGCTACAGACCAGCGACGTGCACATCGAGCCGCAGGAAAACGGGATGCGTGTGCGCTACCGTCTGGACGGTATGCTGCGAGTTCAACCAACGCCGCCGGAGATCGCCCAGTTCTATTCGGCGATCGTGACGCGTCTTAAAATTATGTCGCACTTAAACATCGCCGAAAAGCGATTGCCGCAGGACGGTCGTATTAAGCTGCGAGTGTCGGGCCGCGAGGTGGACGTCCGCGTGTCAATCATCCCGATGATGCACGGCGAAGGCGTTGTAATGCGTTTGCTCGATAAGGCACGCATGAAGTTCGACCTGAAGGCCGTTGGCATGCCGCCGACGGTGATGGGCATCTTTCGACAGTTGCTCGAACTGCCGCACGGAATCATCCTCGTCACTGGTCCGACGGGTTCAGGCAAATCGACCACGCTCTACAGTGCATTGAATGAAATCAAAGATCCGTCGATCAAGATTATCACAGTTGAAGATCCGGTCGAATACCAGATGGACGGCATTAGTCAGATTCAGGTTCACAGCCGTATCGGGCTGACGTTCGCAGGAGCCTTGCGAAGCATTCTGCGACATGACCCGGACGTTGTGCTGATTGGAGAAATTCGAGACGGCGAGACAGC
>JAYVNW010000631.1:0-8421 GCA_043758225.1 Candidatus Kuenenia sp.
CCAGCAGAAGCGGCCGTGCGACCCGGTTCTGCGTTTCGCCAGAAACTGGATTCCCTGCCTGCCGACAGCGCGGTGACGATTGTGGTCTATGAGGATTCATTTAAGGAATTCACGTTGCTTCGCGAAGTCGCCCACGGCCTGCAAATCCGCGTCGCCGCTCGACCACTTCCGGTTGGCACCAACATAACCATCAGTGCCAACGGCAGTGCATCACGAGCACAGTAGGATATATGCGAGAATGGCTCGAGTTCGAGACTGGCATCCACGGCACTTCCTAAACCTCAGAGTTTTACCAAAGGACAGATCTCCAGACCTGTCCAAACTCGACGATGTCAGGACGGGACTGAAGTCCCGTCTACGGTAGCGATCAATCACGATCACGAACGCTTACCACCTGGATCCGACTGGTTTCGCGCCGGCGTTTTTCATCCGGATGCTGTAGAGCGATGTTTTTGCTGTAATGAACAGCGTCTTGTAGTCGTCGCCGCCGAAGATTACGTTGGCGGGGCCTTCGGGGACGGTGATGCGTTCCAGTAGTTTGCCGTCGGCGTTGAAAATGTTGACTCCACCGTGCGTTGTGTAAAGATTGCCGTGCGTATCGACCGTCATTCCGTCACTGCTTTCGTCGATCGTGAATAACTTTTTGCCCAGCGATCCGTCCTTATGGACTTCATAACAATGAATTCCGGCGGGGAGTTTGTGAAACGCCGGATCAGGATGCCGCGTATGGCCACCAGTGTCAGCGATGTAGATGCGACTTTCATCTGGCGAAAAATTGATGCCGTTGGGCATCGCGAGGTCCTTGACAATGGGCTCAATCTTTCTTGTGGCCGGGTCGAGACGATAGACCCAATGGCCAGGAATTTCGGCAGGTCCTGTCAGGCCCCAGGGCGGATCAGTAAAGTACAATGTGCCGTCTGATTTCACGGCAACATCATTCGGCGAATTCAGCCGCTTGCCGTCGAACTTGTCTGCCAACACGGTGGTGCTGCCATCAGCTTCGATTCGTACAACGTTGCGGCCTGCGTGCTGACAGGAAATCAGCCGACCTTCAAGGTCGAGGATATTGCCGTTGGATTGTTCGCTTTTGCGGAACAGCGAGGCGCCTTCGCCTTCTTTCCACTGCATGATGCGGCTGTTGGGGATGTCCGAGAATACGAGCATCTTCCTTGCCGGAATCCATGCGGGTCCTTCGGTGAACTTCATGTCGCCGGCCAGCTTCTGTACTTTTGCACCAGGTTCGATAACTGATTCCACATCGTCGGCCCGCACATGTGTCATTGTGGCGACAAGCAGGATGAAGAGTGTGACAAGTTGTTTAGGCATGACAGCTCCGGGAGTTTGAGTGGGAGGAAGAATTTGGTTGATCACAGGACACGAAGTATTCGATGCGTAGTCAACCACACGAATCATAACCAGCTGACCATGGAACGTCATTGGTGTCGTCTGTGAATTTGGCCTGTCTTGCCTGCTAAAACTTCAGGATTCGTCATCAGAAATCGCTGGCGCAAACTGCACTTCCGGGTACAGCTCGTGCAATGCCAGTTCGCAATTGATTTCAAGCAGCGGCATGATTGTATGGAAGCCCGGGTAAACCTCGCGGTCGAAGCCGTTAATTCGTCAGCATTGGAATCGGTTGCGGCAGCGAATCTGGATCGCCGGTGAGTTTGAAATGGCGTCGAGCAATCTCCTTCCCACCGCTTTTCAAGACCAGTGAGTAGTCGCCAGGCGACATCCGACTTCCCGCCTGATATTTAAAATTGGCCCACAAGGAATCGCGCGTCACATACTGACCAGCGCTGTCTATGATTCTCTCTTCGGAATCTTCGATAGCGACTTCCACCCACAAATCTTCATGCGGCGGATTGATGTTGCATTGAGCGATAATAGAATCGCCGTATGTGTACTCGGTCGAACGATTGGCAAGCTGGCCTCCCATGACCATGCTGCCGATATCAAACGAGAAGAATTTATCCTTCTCTCGCAGCGCTCGCGGGTTTTTGATCATAGCAAGTGCGACTTCGCGGTCGAGTGTTTTCAGAGGCAGGGCACCGCCTTCAGCACGGCTTCCGTAGAGATCAATGCGGTAGTCGGCCTCAGCCGCCCCGATGGCGACAAGTGTGGCCATTGCCAGCCAGATCATCGACAAAGGCACGTTTGCAGGTCGCATCTCGATTGTCCTGGCTATCGCGAATCGGGGCAACCCCAGGAGCGAAGTTGGCAATCGCAGACGATGCACAAATCGTCGAATCGCAACGATGTCTCGTTCCATTAGAAAAGACAAGTAGCAGCTGGTGCAGACCAATGGGAAAACCCACAATCCCAGGGAAATCCAGGTCATAATGTGAAACAGCACGCCGATGCCCAATGCATAGAAACGCCCGACGGGTCTCCATGCGACAAAAGGAAATGTAATCTCCCAGACGACAGTGATGTACCCGCTGATCAACAGCAGCGGAGTCGATGTCGCCATGAGCTCGCCAATCGGATTGCTGTAATTCCAGTTGCTCAACATCCAGTAGCGAAGCTGTTCGCCGCTAAAGAATGCCTGGGTTTGAATCTTGGTGACGGCGGCACCGAAATACACAAAACAAAACAGAATTTGAATCAATCGTGCTGGCCAGACAGGCACACGCGGTGGAATTGCCGACGCCGTTCGACCATCTTTCCAGCGTTTCAGGATTGCATCGACAGACCAAACCGCATGGGATTCAGATACCGCCAGAATCAGCAGAACGTGCGACGCAATCACCGAATACTTCGTAAAGGTACTTACGCAATCCAGCAGATTGAAGTACACGTAGAGCGGAGCACCGATGATGAAGGCAAGTCGTGTTCTAAATCCGAAGATCCCGCAAATCAGTGCGAAAATCATGATGCCATACACTGCAATAGCAAATGAAGGTGGCAACACTGGCAATAGGTTTCCTTCGCCATAGACTTCAAACAATTGTTGCGGCGCACCATCAGTGGAAAATAATTCGCGGACTCGTCCGAAGCGCCGAACCATCGGGATGAGAGCCATGGCCGGCAGGAACATTCGAACCAGGGCGAGTCCATACGGAGCTTCTTCAGCAAAGAAGAACTCGCGAAGTCCGCTGAAAATCGACTGGCCTTTTGTTTTCGATGATTTCATGGTGATGATTCCATTCACACGGTGCCAGGTTAAAAGCCTCACGCGCCGGCATAAAGCTGTATTCTTTCGTCAAACGCTAGCGCTCGGTCAACAATGAAATGAGGAGTTGTTGGCACAGAAAAGGGGTCAGGAACCAATAGTACGGAGCGCTCTTCGGGCGATTTGGCTACTGGTTCCTGACACTTTTTCTGAGCCTTGACAAAGCACTAGTTCGTATTCAAGCCATTTGAATCCGATGTCACTTGAAATCTATTCTGCAGATTATTGGCGACAGGATTGAAGTAGGTGTTGTAGTACGGTGTCGCTTCGCGGGCAGCTTGTTGCAAACGAGGATTGTCGGCAATTGTCATGAGTGTTTGACGATTGAACCAGTCGGGGTAAGTTTCGATCGGGTTTCCATTGGCCGCACAGATCGAGCGCAGATGGAAGTAAGAAACTTTCTCCATGGGCTCACTGAAATTGTAGGACCACAACTTCGGTGGCACATTGAATTGTTTTGGCCAGATTTCCTGCACTATGTAGACGCGATCAAAATCCGGATGTGATGTATGTGAAATCACGTTGTCGATGTGTCGCGCGACCAGGTGATTGGACACGTCGTAGTTGATGCGGTCCACATTTCCAAACGGAGTGAACGCTCCCCATGGTTCGCGTACTTCGTAGAAGGTGCCGTTGGCGTCTTCCGCAATAATATGGGTGCGATTGTCGTAGGCCTGCCAACCGCAGAACATATCCCATACGAAAAAATAGCTCAATGTGTTGCCGGAGAGTCCGAATTTCAGAGCGTGTGCGCCGGTGCCCCACGCGAGCGTTAAGAGGTAGCCGGTCACGAACAGCACTGAAGCCCAACGTTTCAATCGCATATTTCACCATCCTTCCATGGCAGGTGAATTGAGGAGAATCTCAAAGGGGGGAGTGCGTCCAACTTACAGCAACGCAGCATTCTCTTCTAAGACTTTGTGCTTTTTTCGAAATTTGGTCAAGATCGAAGTTTGCAGAACCGAGATGGCGAGATGGTCCGCATTCGCCGGAATGCAGTGACACAGGAGCACGCTGCCACCGTAATACGGACCTCCAGTCCCATCCTGACACGAACGAGACCCAACGGGTCTGAAAAAAATCGCTGAAGAAAAACGCGAAGACTTATGGCCAACAAACCGGGGTAGCCGCAGTTTTGGGTGTTTGCGACAATTCGGACTGCATCTGAGTCACGCTTCAAAAGGATTGAGGTACCGCGGAACATGGAACCGTTTGCAACACAACCGGCCCGACGGACAAAACTCCATTGGTGGATTGTCAGCGGCGTCGCAGCGGCGTTTTTGATGTGGCAATTTGATTTGATCCCGCGCGTACGTTCGGCGGCCTCCGGTGCTGTCGCAAAATCAAAGTCTGACGATCAACTCTCCGACCTGGAAGATTCGTTCCTCGATCACGACTGGTCTGACATTCGCGACGTCTCATCCGATGACGAATCGAACTTCAATGACTCCGCAGAGAACGCTGGCGACAGCGATGATCCGCTGGCCCATGCAATTGCTCAAAGCAAGCCGGCCGAAAAACACCAGCCACAAAGAGTTGATTCGCGATCAGCCGACCAGCGTCATCGCGCAATGCATGCTGATGAAGATTCTAAAATTGAACAGGCCTCATGGAAACCGGATGCGGAACCGGGAACTCAGCGACAGAAGACAGCAGTGAAGCAAGTCGCCGTATTGACTGCCGACGTTGCCGCGCGGTTGCGAACGATTGAAGACTTTCTGGAATCAGATCAGATTCTGGAAGCGCATCAGGAGTTGTCGGAGATCTACTGGAAGCATCCCGAACATCGCCAATTGATTCAAAAACAAATTGACGAAACAGCAGCCATCATCTTTACGACACCCGAACGTCAGTTCGCAGAACCGCATTTTGTAGATTACGGCGAAACGCTTGGTTCGATCGCAAAGAAGTACAACGTACCGTGGCAGTATCTGGCTCGCCTGAATCGTGTTGATCCGGAAGATCTACAGGCGGGACAGCAGTTGAAAGTGGTCCAGGGGCCGTTCGGTGCAGTTGTCGATCTGGATGAATTCTGTCTGACGGTGCACGCTCACGGCTGGTTCGTGCATTGCTATCCAATCGGCACTGGTGCACACGACGGTACGCCATCGGGTGAATTCAAAGTCCAGGAGAAACTGGAAAATCCCACGTGGTACAACCCGGATGGTGGTGTCGTCGACGCGGACGATCCAGAGAATCCTCTGGGCGAATTCTGGCTCGGACTGGGAAATCACATTGGCATTCACGGAACCATCGATCCCGATTCGATCGGTAAAGCGGTATCACGCGGCTGTATTCATCTAAACGATGGAGATATCGAAGAGGTTTTTGGGTTGCTGAACGTTGGGTCCAAAGTGATCATTCGTCGGTGATGGCAAAACCGTGTCTAATGCGTCTCAAAAACACTGACGCCTTGCGGCTTGCCGTTCCTGACCGCGTTAATGTTTAATCAATCTCAATTTGCTGCAGACTCGCCAGGACATCATCAACACGATCGAGGACGTATCCGGCCTGATCTCGCGAGTCAGGCTCTGCGCGGCGGTCACGAAGTATGCGAGCCGGAACGCCGACGGCAATGCAGTAGTCCGGCACAGGATGCAAAACCAGAGAACCGGCACCGATGATGCAATGCTTTCCGACGCTGGCCGCGACAATCGCTCGCTCTCCCAGCCATGTATCTTCGCCGATGGTCACAGCTTGATGATGGCCGGCCTGTTCCCGTATGGGGACGTCAAGTCGATTTGTTCCATGTTGATGGCAACCGTTCATGATCGAAACATGCGACGCGATTAACACGTCGCTTTCAATTGTCACTTCGCCAATTGAACAATATTGCCCGATGTAAACACCTGAACCAACCGAGACGTCGGCGCCAGAAAAGATTGTACCGAATCCGATATGAGACTCCGCCGAACACTGATTCATCGTGCGACGAAAGAATGCGTTGCGAAGATGCACACCGGTGAGCCCTGGTATTAAGCTGAGCATTTGCGACCAACCCGGGAAGACCTTACTGCGTCCCATCACGATCGCCTGCAGTCGATACACTACAATTGCGGGCAGCATCGTACCGACACAGACGAGCTGCAGACCGCTCTTAGCCAACCTGCGGAATCCACCCTTTGTTGATGCGGACATTTCCGCATGAGCCGGAGTATTGGCATGTTCATGACACGTATGCTCTTCCGGGCTTGAGTGTCGTGATTGCCACCAGCTCAGGCCATCTTTACCGAGCAGCAAAACGGCCCATAATCCACAACACAGGATCGATGTCAGCAGCTGGCCGAAAAATCCAACATGCGGAAACAGATAGAACCGAACGATCAGGTAACTCGCAACCAGCCCGATAGCAGCCGCCAGGCTTTGACGCCATGGATACGCCAGCGGTCGAACCTTGCGACAGATCAGCAACGTCGTGAATGAATACGCAGTATACGTCGCCACAGTGGCCCACGCAGCACCCCATAAACCAAGGTGTGGCACAAGCATGTAATTGAATGACAGATTGGTAATAACACCTGCGACACTGCCAGGAATCAGCAGGGCCGTCCGTTTTGCCAGCAAAGCGGGGACTTCAAATTGAATCTGCAGGCCATACACAAACAACGCCAGCAGGATGACTGATATGAGTTCCACAGCCGGTCCGAATGCATCCGGAGTCAGCAGAGGCAGAATCGGATGCACAGTCAATGCCGCGCCCAGCAACAGAATTCCCAGACCGTAAACGAACCAGCCGAAGATCTTTTCGAATGCTTCATCGCTATTCTTTTGACGATTGATGTCATAGATCGCAACCTGCCAGATGGAAGAGAACGGCAACAGGCACAGCGTATTCACTGCAAAGCCGATCTTCTGAGCAAACGCATAGACGCCCAGATCACTTTCGCTCACCAGATAGACCAGAATATAGCGATTGGATTCGTGCATCAGCATTGCCAAAAAAGCCGTCACCATCAGCGGGGCACTGAATCGAATGAGTTTCCTGGCCAATGTCAGGCTGAATTGGTATGGGCCTCGCGTTTTGACAAACAGACCCAACAACACGAAAGTGTGCGCTACTGATGCCAGCAGATTGCCCATCAGCAATCCTTCAATACCATAGTCGAGGCCCACCAGAAACCATACGTTCAGACCGACATTCAGCAGAAGTCGGCACAGCGAAATGGAAACGAACACACCGGACCATTTCATAACGCGCAGGTAACCATCGACAAGCTGTCCCACAAGTTGCACCAGAATCGTTGCGATCACCAGTGTATACAGCCACTCGCCGTTGGATGCTCCATGTGGCAAAGTTAAGTGAACCAGCGTTTGTCGACCCAGCCACATCGGTGTCAGCACGACGATGGACGCGAAGGCGACCCACGTCAAACCTGTCCACCATGTGCGGTCATGATCTTCTGCAGACGGACGTTCGAAGTGAAATCGCGTCACGGCTGTCACTAAGCCGCCGCCAATCATCAGCGACAGTATGGCAGCTGTGGTATCCAGAATTCCGACGACGCCGTAGTCGGCCGGAGACAGACAATTGGTATACAACGGCAGCAAGAGCACTGACGCGAATCGAGTCAGAACCTGACCGATCGCGTAGATTGAAGAATGTTTCAGTAAATCTTTGAGCGGTTTCATTCTTGAAATTCAATGCCGCGAAGTTGCAGTGGTGCCACTTCTCTTTACGATTTCCCACGGACAAGTGGACCTGATGGACCTCGTGGTTACCATGCAAACCTAGGTCACATCGTCAGGTCATGATTCCATGTTGCCCCAGAGCATCGTGAATCATTCCGACATCGCGGCACGACTTTGTCGGTAATCGGGAATTTGCGGAGTCTGTAACTGCGTAGCAATTTCTCATCAAAGTTCGTGTTTTGTTCGAATTCACTCCGAGTAACGCCCGCAGCTGCCGCGCGCTTTGACAATCGACAGAATATTTTAATGATGCAGCCGCATTCCTCCGCAGGAACGCGCTTGCCACACCATCCAGAAGCAGTCAAAATAGTTCTGAGAAAATTTCACATTCGGAATCGTCCGATTTCGACGACTTCGAACAGATGACGAAACTGTAGAAGAAACTAATGTTCGTTCATCAGCATGCTTTGCGACACTTGCTGCGGCCCGAACATTATTGTTCAGAGTCGCACTTTCAGCTGGAGATCGAAAAACTGTTTCTGCCCGCGTGGCAGTTCGTGGCGGCCAAATCGGAATTGCCAAACGATGGTGATTTTATCACGCTCGAATTGTTCGGC
>JAYVNW010000632.1:0-2447 GCA_043758225.1 Candidatus Kuenenia sp.
CCACGGCGTCACCGGATTCTCGTCGAGACCCAAACGATGGCGTTCATCCGTCTCGAAGCGGCGCAGTTCGTCCTCGATCTGTTCGAACGTCGGGATCGCATCCTTCAGTGTGTTCATTGACAGTATCCTCCAGTATGAGTTCCGCAACCGCCACAGCTTCCAGCGGAAACGACTTGCAGAACTGGTAATAAGCGACTCTCTGATTGAAGTTTAGCAGCGAAGTCCTGAATGATCGGTGGCAGTGGAGCAATGTCGGCGGTCAACTGATGTAACGGGCCATGACTCGGAAACGCCTGTTGCAGTTCGGCTTCACCGATCCCGTAGATTTTTTCTTCCTCGCCGACATAGGTTTCAAACGCAGTTTCCATCTCCTCCCATTCCTTACACGCCGACGGATCCTGGCGAGTCATTTCGCGCAGGGCGTTCTGTCGTTTGAACATCAATTCCCTTCGCTTTGCCGCCAGGCTCCGTTCCAGTTCGCTCGTCTTCTCCGCTCGGTCCCGGAGATCTTCCTGATATCGAGCCAGCGTGTACCCGTAAGTCTTGACCCGAATCTTGATGGAGCCGGCTGGCTTGTTGGCATCAAGGTCATGCAGGGCCATGTACGGCTTGCGACCTGCTTTGATGATCGAGTCGATCAGCCCATAGGTCGGTGCGTCGTGTCCGCACTTGAAGCTCGACAGGTCCAGCACGGCGACGTTTGGATGCCGTGCCGCGAACTTCGCGGCCCAGACCTTTTGAACGCTGTTGGTGGAATAGTTCTCCGGCCACACGTCACGCACATCCAGCGGACTCTGAATTCTGCCGCGCTGAAGATCTTCCTCGAACCAGCGACGCAGCCAACCGGGATTCTTCGGAATCGAACAAATCGTCAGCACCGGGTAGCCGTAAGCCTGAAACGTTTCAAGAATATCATGATTCAGTCCGGGATCGGCATGATACGGGCGTCCAATGACAAGCAGGGCAATCCGATTTTCGGCCTCGACCTGTTCGAGGACGTCCTGGCCGCGACGCTCAAGGTCCCGGGTAAACTGTTCCATCGCCTGCCAGCCTTCATCGATCGCCCAGTTACTTTCGTCCTCGGTGATCCCCAGCCTCGTCCCCCACATCTCAAACATCTGCAGTTTCAGGTAATTGGGCTCAGCCAGGTTCACCGCGCTGTCAACGTATTCAATAGATCGTTCTGCGAAATAGTTTGTCTCCCTGGTAAATGCGGCCTTCATCACATTGGGAGTCCCGGCCACGATGGGACAGGCAGCCGAATCCATCGTGTATTCGACGAAGGTTGGCATGTGTGTGATCGTTGGAAAGAACACAAAGTTCAGCGGACAGCGTTCGGGTTCGTGGGTTTTGAACAGCAGGTGATGCAGGTGGGCCTGAACGACCTTGGACGGATAGCAGGGATCGATCGATCCATACTTCGCGCCTTCGTGAAACAGTTCCTCCGAGGTTGGCGGAGAGAAACAGACGTTCTGCGCGGCAATGCCCAGTGCCTCAAAGTACGTGCGAAACAACGGTGCGGTTGAGTACATGTTCAACACGCGAGGAATGCCGATCCGGATCGCTCTGCGTCTGTCGGCAGCACTCTCCGACGAGCGTTGAAATCCCCGTCGAATCTGTTTTCGCCTGATGCCGCCCCAAAAGGTGTGCCGAACTTCAAAGTCTGTCGTCGTCGAACCTGCTTTCGGAAGATCCTTTGGTGTGTAGAACGAGCGAAACGCAACACGCCCTTCGTATTCCAGTAGATTGACGTACTTCGCTTTAAGTTCTTTCCGTTTGCGCACAAGGTCCAGCATGACTTCCTTCGACTCAACCGTGCCTCGCTCGCACGAAAAGCCGGAAATGTAGCGACTGGTCTCACCGTCCGGTCGTTTCGAATCGACGAAGGTTCGAGCGCAGAGGTTCGGGCAGAAGTGACACCGTGTGGATTCGTCATTGCGGGTGACATAGTCGAGCTTGATGGCAGCATCGAGGCCGATGAACGAGGAGCGTCCGGATCGCCGCACAACCCGCAGGGCCTCGATCGCCGCGCCCATCGCCCCTGCTTCTCCACTGTGGGGATGAATGTGGATCTTCGCATCAGGCACACGTTCGGCGATATAGTCGACCTGTGCTTTCACAGCGGCAAGGTTTCGCTGAGTTCCACCCTGCAGCACGTAACGCGTGCCGAGCTGTGCCATGCGAGGAATCTGCACAACATACTGCCAGACGTTTTTTGGAAGAACGCGAGCCAGCCCCGCCAGAAGTTCTTCGCGAGTGTAACCTTCCTTTTGAAAGTTGACGCGGTCACTGTCCAGAAATACAGCGCAGCCATAACTGAACTCAGGACTTTGCGTGGCCTGAAACGCGACTTCGGCGTACTGTTCGACAGGAACGCCAAACTGGTCCGCCATGGCCTGCAGCAGCATGCCGTTGCCGGCGGAACATTGATTCGACAATCGAAAGTC
>JAYVNW010000633.1:0-2045 GCA_043758225.1 Candidatus Kuenenia sp.
AAATCACGTTTTAGGTGTTGGCGATAACTTGACGAGACGAACGTTCATTTGGTCACTGCAAAATCCGCAATCGTTCGGCGTGCGGTCCTTGCATTCAGATCAGGTTCGTCTTAGGCATTCTTCACCCGTCCGTCGAGCACACTGGCAGAGCTGACCATGAAGTTTGAAACAATGACAGGTAATCAACGATCACGTCGCAGTAAGAGTCACTCGCAGGCCCCAGCGGTCGTCGAGTCGCTCGAAGTCCGCTCATTGATGACAGTGCTGTCACCGACAGGTACGGTCAATGACGCCACTCCCACGATTTCTTGGGAGGCCGTTGATAACGCAGTCAGTTACGATTTGTGGGTCTCAGACCGAGAACAGGTCGAGGTGCAGTTCATCAAGCACGGTATCACGACGACTCACTACACACCCACATCTCCATTGAATCTGGGGAAAACGCGTGCATGGGTACGACCGAACTTTTCTGGCGGAGTGACTGGTGACTGGTCGACCCCGACGGACTTCATTGTTCAGGTGAGGCCGACTGTCACCGGGCCGATAAATTCACAGCTGCCGGCTACACCGTATAAACTTAATGAGACGAAACCCACGATCACATGGGACACGCCCCCTGGTGCTACAAGGTTCGAAATTTTCCTCAGCGATCAGACGAATCTGACGAGCCAGGTATATTCGGTTGCCAATCTTACTCCAGTTCTTAACGCTGAAGGGTTCGCATTCTTTGATGCGAATCACGAAATTGTTCGGGAAGAGAAGACATCGTTCAAACTGCCAAATGACCTGCAGATCGGCAGCTATCGTGTCTTGATGCGTTCTCGGGACGACGGTGGTCGCTGGTCCGTTTGGAGCGCGCCGCTGAATTTTGAAATTGCGCCGCAAGTCACGATCACACGTCCGAAGGGGCCAAGTTTCCAGAATCCGCCATTGCTGGAATGGCAGGCCATTACCAACGCCACAAGTTACGATGTGTTCGTGGCCAAAGCATCCACGCCTGACAAAGCTCTGTACAATGTGAAAGGGCAGACCGGCACGTCATATCAGATCCCAAAGACTCTAGTTGACGGTGAGTATGTGTTTTGGGTTCGTGCCCATCGTAAAGTTACAGGACGTCCTGATGTCGTCGGCATCTGGAGCGCACCGACGACATTCTCAACGATTCAAAACCCGGTGGTGACCGGGCCTGTTGGACTGACAAGAATTATCGCTGGCAAACGACTTGTGACAGATTCGCGTCCACTCATCGAATGGACACCTATTGACAGAGCAGCCCGATATGACGTTTGGGTAGAACTAGCAAACGCGAAGACGACATATCTGGTAACGACAGCGTCAACAAACTCATACCAGTTTGAAAGTGACATTCAATCCGGAGATTTCATGGTTTGGGTTCGTGCAGTCAGCACGACAGGAAAAAAGACGGGCTGGAGTTTACCGTATTCCTTCGCTGCAACCGGTGGAGTTCCTGTAATTACGTCGCCAAAATCCGGAGACAACGTCATTCCAATCCCGGACATTACATGGACGCCAGTGACAGGTGCCAAGTCTTACAATATTCAGATTGCATGGTTGGGTGTTGATTTCACGTACATTCAAGCCATTGGCATTTCGATTGCTGAGTTTGCTCCGACAGATCCACTGCCAACCGGTTCGTACCGCGTCTGGGTGCAGGCTGTCAATGCTGATGGAACAACGCTGCCATGGAGTGCTCCAGTAAACTTCTCAGTTACGTTGAATGAGGTTGAACTGCCTTCCAGTGAGATTCCAGAATTGCTGGCCGTCTTGTTGCCGACCACTGGAAATGCTCAGGCGGACGTCGTTGCAGAGTCCCAGGCTCAGGCCACATTTGACGCTGCAAACTACGATTCTCCACCAGACATCGATGCGGTTCCGGCCGCAAGTGTCGTGATGCTTCCAATGGACGCACTGAACTTTCCGAGTGAACCGTTTGCCGAGGAGCTTCTGGAACAACTCGCCGGCCAATCCGGAACAGCCGAATGGTGGATGCTGCAAAACATGGAAAGTTGAGAACCGAACTAATT
>JAYVNW010000634.1:0-2588 GCA_043758225.1 Candidatus Kuenenia sp.
GACAGAGACTCCCTTCTTCATCAGCTTCAACAGCCGATCTGACGCCACTTCCAGTCCGCCTGAGATCGCAATGCAGCCGCTGGCGGCGAGCAGTTCGCAAAGTTCCGGCGTAAATGATTTTTCAAAACGAATATTGCCCCACCAGGAAATTACAACATTGCGCCGCAGCAATTGTTCCGCCATCGCCTTAAGTGCTTTCGGCGGAGCCGCTTCATCGACGAAGTGAAATCCCGTCTGGCCGGTTTCCTGAACGATGGCTTCGATGCGATCGACAAGCGTTGACGCCGCGACAGCATCGTATCGCCCGATGTAGTCCAGCGTAACATCGCAAAAGCTGCATTTCTTCCAATAACAGCCGTGTGCAACCGTGAGTTTGTTCCAGCGACCATCGGACCACAGGCGATGCATCGGATTCAACATGTCGAGTGTTGACAGGTAATCATGGATCGGCAGTCCTTCCCATGTTGGTGTGCCGACTTCGGCGAACGGAATATCCTGTTCACCGCAGTTGATGTATTCAACAGCCTGCGTTTTTCGATTTCGTACGAATGTTCGGACCAGTTTCGACTGCGGTCGTTCTTCAAGCAGATGTTCCAGCAGTGCCAGCAGGGGGCGTTCGCCATCGTCAAGCGACACGTAGTCGAAGAAGTCGAAGACTCGCGGCTCGCTGAGTTCGCGAAGCTCCGTGTTGACAAAGCCACCGCCGAGAGCGGTTATGATTTCCGGATGATGTTGTTTAATCGTCTGAGCGATTCGAAACGCCGCATACACACAGCCGGGAAACGGAACGGACACGAGTACCAGATTGGGCTGATGCAGTGCGATGGATTCCAGTGTGAGATCGTTCAGCGTTGTATCTACCAGATTCATTGGTGCTGTCAACGCATCGGCCAGCGGTTCAAACGTCGGCTGACTAGCGGCGAGTGATTCGGCGTACCGCACGAATTCGAAGCGAGGATCAATGGCTTCTCTCAGGACGTCAGCAATGTCGCTCATATAAAGTGTGGCGAAATGACGTGCCTTGTCCTGCAGGCCCAGCGAGCCAAACGCCCAGTTCATTGGATCCTCGTTTTCACCGCCTTCATCCTCACTTTCGAAGACATCCAGCGTTTCAAATCGTTGTCCTTCAGGAAGAAAACTGCGAGTGTTGATGCGATGAGCCAGCGTTGCGTCACGCCCCTGCAGGAATGCGATTGTGCGGTCGACCGACGTCAAATACAGGTCGATGTTGTCGCAGAAGTTCCGTATCGCAGACGTCTTCTTTGACTGGCCTGATGCGACAATCTGTTCGTGAATTGCGGAAAGCCCGGTTCCGGAGAACAGTCGCAGTACAAGCTTTAACGCTAGGTCGTCCTGCACTGCATCTACCCCACGCGAGCGTAGGAAGCCGGTAATGTAGGCGGTGGACGGGTATGGCGTATTCAATTGTGTCATTGGTGGAATCAACGACAACACGCGACAGTTTTTGATTGGCATCGAGTTCAATGGATGGTTGCAGTTAGCGGTGAATTTGCAGTTTGGGATATCGGATGGTACGTTGCTGGATTCGCCGAGTCGAGCATAGGCAGGCCGGACCAAACGGAGCGCAGTCCGGGCATTGTGCAACTGCCTGCCGGGGCAGCGCTGCGCTTGATCCGGCCTACAAACTCACATCGTGGCATTGTGAGTCATGAACAATTATTCTATCGCGACGATTTGATTTGATTTCAGTCCACGTTCGCAGTCATCCTGGAGCCCTGCCTTGTCACGATTTCGATATTGCCTCAACGCCAGCACGATTGCCACGACACCGATTCTGAAACAGCTGGAAGTGGCTAAGGCTGCTGGCTACGAAGCGATCGAGTTATGGCACGACCACATCGACACGCACTTGGCAGCCGGCGGGACTCTGGCGGAAATCCGACGAGCGATCGATAACAGTGGTCTGAAGATTCCGACAACAATTTATCTGGCAGGCTGGTTCCAGCCTGCTGGCACCGAACACGAAGTGGCTATTGCTGAAGTTCGTCGGAGGCTGGAGCAAGCCGCAGCAGTCGGAGCGGAATTCTCCATCGCAGGTCCGCCGCCCGGAAAAGCAGATCGCGACCTCGGCGCGCAACATTACGCGGAACTGCTGGAGCTTGGTAAATCGTACGGAGTCAAGCCTGCCTTCGAGTATCTCGGGTTTGTTGAAGACATCAATACGATCGACGACGCCATCGACATCATTCAGCGTTCAGGTCATCCCGATGCGACGGTAGTGATTGATCCGTTCCACTGCTGGCGAGGCGGCGGTTCTGCGGGGTCAATTAGTAAGCTCGAGGCAAACTGGATTGCGATTTCGCATTTCAACGACGCTCCTGCTGTTCCGTCTGCAAATACGCAGCACGATTCAGACCGAGTTCTGCCTGGCGACGGAGCTGTTGATTTGCGATTTTACTGCGATCAACTGGTGGCAATTGGTTACGACCGTTACCTGTCGCTGGAATTATTCCGAGAGGACTTGTGGGCAAAAGACCCTTTTGAAGTCGCAACGCTGGGGCTGCAGAAAATGAAGGCCGTGGCCGAACGATAGGTTGAGATTGTAGTGGCCTGCTGTAGGACGGGTC
>JAYVNW010000635.1:0-4943 GCA_043758225.1 Candidatus Kuenenia sp.
TGTTCCATGCTGAAACCGCTGCAGCCATGGCAATTTCCGTCGCATTCAAGGCGGTGTCGGGGTCGTTTTTACGATCACTGATCATGCAGTGCTTTGCCAGAATCAACGAATCCAGCGGCCGTCCCAGCTTCAGCATCACAAAGCTCTGCAGGTACCGCGCTTGTGCGACCGCTTTGGGATCACTATCCGAATCCCGCAGATCGAGCGCCAATTGAAGAAGGCGACCTACTTCCTGAAGGTGGGCTTCAAGAGCAGCCTTCTTTTGAGCACGGGTATTCTCATCAGCTGCCGCTGTGACGTCATCTGTCAACGTCTGGATCTGGCCAATCATGTTCTTGGCACGTTCAAATGCTGTTGGGAAATCTTTCGGCTCTTTGTCTTTGTCACCCAAGGCTGCCTTAATTCGGCGAGACATTGCATTTGCTGGTTCGCGAAATGGACCCTGATATCGTGCAACAGTCGCCGCGTCATTCAAGGAGACTCGCAGCGTCGCTTCGCGTTCGTTTTCTGCCAGGTTCCGCGCGCCACCCAGTTTCTCGGACGCTATCGCGCGCTCCCAAAGAATTCCTAGTCCAGCGGAACTGGAAATCTTTGTTTTGTTTGCCTGAAGCCAGACCGTTGCTTCCTGCACAACCAGCTGATGGTCATTTCGCTGCGGATCATTCAGGCAGATCAGGCGATAGTGCAAGGCGATCGCTTTGAGCGCCTCGACGGCATCACTTTCGGATTTATGGCCCAACATCTCGTTGTAAATACCAAGGGCTCGGCTGATGTCATCCTGTTCCTGAAAACACTTGCCCATCATCAGGCGCGCGTGAAGGCCAATCTGATTGGTTCGATAGCGAGTATGCAATTCTTCGTACAAACCGGCCGCATTGATCAGCGTTTTCTTACGTTCTTCGGAACTCTTATCAAAGGTCTGGCCGCGTTCGTACGTGCAACGAATCAGGTTGAACCATGCTCGCAGATATTTGGCCTCTGATTCCTGTCTGGCGGCGTATTGATCTTCATCCTTTGTTTTGTCGATGAAGTTTGGGAACTTATCGAATGCTGCTTTGTATTGATCGTTCGCCGCCTGATAGATCACTTGGCCTTCATCGATCAGTTTGCGTGCTGCCAGTTGGTATTCCGTGCGTTGTTCGGGTGACTCAGCACCGTCCATCTGCCAGATCAGCGTGCGAGCACGTTCCAGGAGCAGTTCACCGAGCATTGAATTTGCAAAAGCGGCCTGCGCATGATTGCTATGAGCACTCGTGAATTTCTGCAATGCATCTTTGGCTTGTTGCAGATAATTATCGCGATCTTCAGGAACTCGCGACGCGGCACCCATGGCCTGCAAAGTCTTCGCTCGCTCAAGATCAATCACATCACGCAGTTCGAGTGATATGTCGGTGCGCTGCGGAGCAGCATCCAGATATTCCAGGGCGGTGTCGAAGTACTGCCGTTCGCGGAGGCCTTCCACAAATTCCAGAATCGGTTCTTCGGCAAATGCCGGACTCATGGACAAAACATAAAGCCCTGCGACCAATGCGGCGACAGGCAGCCGCAGCGAAACGCGTGCACACGCAATCGAAAGGGGCCACGTGAGCATGGTGAAGATTTGTAAACCGTCCATGCAGGATCCTTATGTCGAGCAGAATTCGACGTCGTCAGAAAAAGGAATACCGGAAGGAAGTGCCTTTGGAATTCCAGGGGCGCAAATGCACAGCATATTGCGTGAGCAAACCACTGGCAACGATTGTACCAAAAGTAGTCACGTTCTTGTCGGCAAGCGACTACGCATCCAGCGACGATGAGCCACCAGTCGGCCCCAACGTCATTTGGCTAACGGAGCGATGTGAGCCGCCCGATTGCGAAACATTGCCAGGAGTGAGCGATGCGTGAGCGGCGGACTTGCGTCCTGCCTGCCGCCGATGCCTCAAACCAAGCCTACTGACCAACGGAATCAGAGAATTTGAAGTAGTCCAGTTTCACCAACGGCATTGCGTTACCGACGTTTCGCGAGTTCGGACGAGGAAAACCGTAGGCGATCACCGCACCAGAAGAAAGTTCACCGATATAAATCACGCCGTAGGCTGGCTGAACACCACCGCTGGACTGTAGGTTTGCTGTGCCCGATACAATGGCATACTTCGGCTCAGGGGTCTTTTTAGAAGTTTGAAAATCTGCTGCGACATTGTGCAAGAAGCTGTAGCCGAACTTACCAGTCTGATTATAAATAGCCCCGCCCGTCAATTGGCCAGTCAGGTGATTTAGAACGAACACACCTTCAATTTCGCCTGTCTCAGTCAGAGGGACAGTTACCATGGTAAATTTGTCATTTCCGTTCGCAACAGCAGCTTTCATCTCCGGTTGAGGCCAGAAATAAGCGCCCGCTCCCATAACAAATGCCCCCGCTGCAAACATCACGGCTGACCGCAGAATGTGATTTTTCATAACCTTGCCTTTGCATTTTGCTGGATATCACGGCATCCGAACAGTGACGATGCCTCCCGGAATCATCATACTCTGGCAATTGACAGACGACCAGACTGGCGAGGAATGAACTTTGCCAAGACTTGTTGGGAATTCTGAATTCCACCACTATTCTTTCTTAAACTCGCGCAAAACGCCGCCAAGCCTGACCATGTCCGCCAAAATTAAAACGTCTGAAACCTGCATCTGGTCATCGATTCGCGAACGCGCGATGGAACGTGCGTCGTCAGAACCAATGCTGGCCAGCTTTCTGCACGCCACCGTTCTGAACCATGAACGCTTCGAAGACGCCGTCAGTTATCACCTGGCCGGAAAACTCGCCTCCAGCACACTGTCAGCCATGCAGCTTCGAGAGATCATGCTGGATGCAATGACAAAAGATCTGTCCATTGCCGACTCGATTTGTGCGGATATTCGCGCCGTTCGTGAACGCGATCCCGCTGTGACATGCAACCTTGTGCCGTTACTTTTTTTAAAAGGCGTGCATGCCCTGATTGGATATCGCATCTCCCATTGGCTGTGGAAAGAAGGTCGCGAGCTGCTGGCCCTGTATCTACAGAACAGGATTTCAGAAGCCTTTGGTGTTGATATTCATCCGGCCGCCAGAATCGGACGCGGCATTCTGATGGATCATGCAACGTCAATCGTTATCGGCGAAACAGCCGTGATTGAAGACGATGTTTCGCTGTTGCACGAAGTGACGTTGGGTGGTACCGGAAAATCTTCCGGTGATCGGCATCCTAAAGTGCGTCGAGGCGTTCTTATCGGTGCCGGCGCGAAGATTCTTGGTAATGTCGAAATCGGTGAAGGTGCGAAGGTTGGTGCAGGCAGCGTTGTTCTGAAGAACGTGGCACCACATTGTACTGTGGCCGGAGTGCCCGCTGTGGTTGTCGGGAAACCATGCTCAGAAAATCCTGCCCTCGATATGGATCACGAAATCACGGCCGGTGAATCAATCTGATCACTACATCAAAAATCGAAAATCTCAATGCCCATCAATCTGCTGACATCGCCACACTGGAAGGCCGAACATCTTGGCCTGCCGATGCCCGATTCGCCACATGCCGTTTCTGTCTCATTGCCATTGTGGGAACACAATATTAAGTATGAAGAGGGCGACGCGGATGTTGTCGGCCGGTTGCAGGCTGCATATCCGCGATTCTGCCTGCATCCCTATGTGCGTCGATTGTGTCTGGAGACATTCGGTGCAGAAAACGCCGGGCTGATTTTTCCATGCACCGCAGCAGCACAACGAGCCGCAGACTACGTTGCCTGGCGCGGCGGAAAGTCCGCTCGCCTTGTTCCGGTTCCAAATCAATCTGCCTGCGGCGTCGCCGTAGAGTCCGATGATTTTTCAAAACTGCGCGAGTACTGGCAGCATGCCGGTGAAGTCGTGACATCGCGCGCGGCGGAACTCATTCTGAATGGTCAGGTCGTTGAAAGTTCCGAAACGTCAGCGCGGACAACAGTTCGTCAGCGATTGCACAGTTTTCGCGCAAACCACGACGCCGAAATCTGGTTATATCCCTCCGGGATGGCAGCGATTGCCGCGGTTTGGCGGGTATTGCGACAACACGACGCAACGCATCCAAGTGTGCAGTTCGGGTTTCCTTATGTCGATACGCTGAAGATTCAGCAACGTTTCGCGCCTGCGGATGTGAGATTCTATCCGGTGGGCAATCGTCAGGATCTTGAAGAGTTAAAGCAACTTCTGAGTCAGCAGAACATTGCCGCTGTCCTGTGCGAATCCACAACGAATCCACTGCTGACATCGCTTGATCTGGAAAGACTGCGACAATTGGCAGACCAGCACGGATTCGTGCTGGTCATCGATGACACACTGGCAGCCTGCATCAATCACGACGTATTGCAGTACGCTGATGTTGTGGTCACAAGTCTGACGAAATACTTCAGTGGCTATGGTGATGTACTCGCTGGCTGCGTGACGCTGAATCCAGCCAGCCGACACGCAGTTCGGTTGCGGAATGGTCTCGCCGCGAACTTTGAAGAACTGCTGGTCGATGTTGATGTGGAAGTTCTGGAAAAGAACTCTCGCGATGTCCGGATTCGTGTTGAGTCCATCAACGACAATGCCAATCAACTCGCTGCCTGGTTGTCACAGCAGCCTCAAGTTGACAAAGTCTATCATCCCGGTCTCGATACGCATCGCTTTGATTGGATGAACCAACATTCAACCAATCACAACGGCGGGCTACTATCATTCGTGCTGAAGAACCCTGCTGTCACCACACCAAAAGTGTTCGATCAACTGGAAGTCTGCAAGGGGCCGAACCTGGGTACGAATTTTACACTGTGTTGTCCATACACAATTCTTGCTCACTATACCGAACTGGATTTCGTTGAAGGCTGCGGCGTCTCCCGCTGGCTGCTGCGTGTCAGCGTCGGTAGCGAACCGATCGACGTACTAAAAGAACGCTTCGCCCATGCGTTGAGTTTTTCGACGAGCC
>JAYVNW010000636.1:0-2053 GCA_043758225.1 Candidatus Kuenenia sp.
CCGGCTCGGTGATCCTGGAGTTGAAATCGGTTGAGCAAGTTCAGCCGGTGCAAAAGAAGCAGTTGTTGACATATTTGCGGCTGACTAACAGACGACTAGGCTATCTCATCAACTTCGGTGCCGAGTTGATTAAGGATGGCTTGTCGCGTGTTTCGAATGGAGCGGCGGACTGGAAAGAGGAAAATGCACGCGAAGGCGCGAAGCCGCGGAGAGAACAACCGTAAACCATCGCCACTTCGCGCCTCCGCGCGTTCGCGTGACACTTCTATCTGAACAAAACAGAATCATGTCAATGGTCACCGATCTGCTGGAAGCCAAACTCACCGAAGCCGAATCCGCCAGCACCCAACTGCTCTCCGCCGTCGTCCATCAGATTCTGAATGAAAGCTCACGCGAAGACGCGAAGCCGCGGAGAGAGCAACCGTGAACCTTCCCCCACTTCGCGCCTTCGCGTGATACCTCGTCGTTATCCGTTAGATTAAACGAACAATATGAATTAAAGTGCGGCAGAAATTCATTGACGGTAAATCTGGACGGCTTGTAAACGCCTCCCTACTTTAATGATTGGTACATTTCATGTTCTCCCTTCGCACAGCAATCGTCGTTGCGTTATGTATCTTCGCAGCAGACACTCACTTTACAGCGAACACCGTATTCGCTGAGCAACTGCCGCCGTTGACGCGATTGAAGTACAACAATCCAGGACTTGTGGTTGATCTCGGTGTGGGACTGTGGGCATGGCCAATGCCAATGGATCATGACGGCGATGGCGACTTGGATTTGCTCGTCGCATGTCCTGACCGTCCTTCAAATGGCGTCTGGTATTTTGAAAACCCCGGCGAGAATTCCAGCGAGCTTCATCCGATCTTCAAGCCGGGCATCCAACTGGGCTCGGCGTCACACGACATGACAATGTCAGTTGTAAATGGAACTCCTCGAATCCTTGCGGGCAATAATGAACTGACTGGATTCCTGCAGGGTGATTGGAAGAACCAGACGCCCGTGTATCCATCAAAAAACGTGATCCCGATCCAACACAATCGCGATAACTTCTGGCGGTTTGCGGACTACGATGGCGACGGTGTTCACGATCTGCTTGTCGGCCACGGCGACTGGACTGATTTCGGCTGGTTCACTGAAAACGACTGGTGGAAGGATTACAATTGGCAAGGCGTGTGGACCGGTGGACCGCTGCGAAGTCACATTCTTTGGCTCCGCAACAAAGGCACAGACGCCGCACCGGAATATGAAACACCGGAACCATTGCTCGCGAAAGGTATCCCGATCAGCACGTTTGGCAGACCTGGTCAGAACCTTGCCGACTTCGACGGTGACGGCGACATGGATCTTTTGTGTGGCAGCTTTCTGGACAGCTTTACTTATTTCCAGAATACCGGCACACGGACTCAAGCGGTTTACGCCGAAGGGCGACCATTGGTCAATGATGGTCAGGTCCTAGCGATGGATCTGGAAATGATCGTGCCGCATGCGATCGACTGGGACCACGATGGTGACGTCGATTTGATTGTCGGAGATGAAGACGGTCGAGTGGCATTGGTTGAACACACAGGCAAAGTTATCGATGGCTTGCCACTGTTTGAACGCCCGTATTATTTTCAGCAGGTTGCCGACGAACTGAAGTCCGGCGCCCTGGCGTCGCCGTCGGCAGTCGATTGGGATGGCGATGGTGACGATGATCTGATCACTGGAAACACGGCAGGTTATATTGAATTCTTCGAAAACCTGAGCGGTCGCGGTGTTGATCCGCCAAAGTGGGCGGCTCCGGTGCGGCTGAAAACGAACAACGACGAGACGATTCGCATCATGGCAGGACCGAACGGTTCGATACAGGGACCATGCGAAGCGAAGTGGGGCTACACGACGGTCTCAGCAGTCGACTGGAATCACGACGGACTGCCGGATATTCTCGCGAATTCGATCTGGGGCAAAGTTCAATGGTATCGCAATATCGGTAGCCGCACTCAGCCTGAACTTGCTTCAGCCGCGCCGATCATTGTCGAATGGCCTGCTGGAATTCTTCCGCCGAAACCTG
>JAYVNW010000637.1:0-3521 GCA_043758225.1 Candidatus Kuenenia sp.
TCGCGAATGCAGACGCTCAATGGAATTCAACAGAGAACTCCGCATGGACGTCCTTTGCCGCAACGGAAGCATCCGCCGCGACGACGTACTCGGCATCAATCGATACCGCCACGGAAGAGTGGCACACTGCAGTGGATGACGCCGCGCACGAATGGAATGAGACTCATACAACGGCATCAACAGACTACACGACCGCCATGACGGAGGCCGAAACAGCCTGGAATGAATCCGAAATCGAAGCTCGCGGCGTCTTTGACACTCAGTGCGCCGCCGCCATCGCGGCATTCAATACAACGGAAGCGGATGCAAGGACTCGGTACAACACCGCCGTTGACGATGCAGACGAAGTATGGAATACAGAAGAAGCGGCCGCAGCGACGCGGTACGATACCGCAATGGCGGACGCAGAACAGGTCTGGACAGACGCTGAAGCCGATGCACACGATATCTACGATAGTGCAGAAGCTAACGCTAACACAGCCTGGCACGAGACCGAAGCCGACGCAGAAAACGTTTACTCTGCGGCAATGCAGGATGCGGAGACCGACTGGATAAATGCCGAAGCACTGGCCTCGACGCAGTATGAAACGGCGGAAACGTCAGCGACGGGCATCTGGCAAACCGCAGCGGACGGAGCGTGGGACACTTATCTGGGTCTCGTTGCCAACGCAAATTCGATCTGGCAGACCACAGAGGCTGCCGGATGGCAAAGTTTTCAAGGAGCAATTGCCGTCGCGACCGCCACATGGACGCAAGCGGAATCAGTTGCATCGGTCGCATACAACAACAAGATGGCCGCAGCCGACGCGGGTCGCATCGGCGCAGAGGCTACTGCTTGGGCTGTACTGCAAGCATCCAGCGACTCGTCAAGCGCAGGATCACGATATGTTCTGACAAGTAGTTCCGACAGCAGTTCCGGTAGCTCGGGCAGTTCCAACGGCAGCTCCGGGAGTTCTGGAAGTTCGTCCAATAGTAGTTCATCTGGGACGGGCGGTGTTCCACTTGTCGCGTTCAATCGCATCGGTCCAGGGTTTCCGACGACTTTGCCGCCAGTGGGACAAGTTACCGTAGTCATCGCAAACCAAGATGCTCATACATTTCTGATTTTGCTCAACGCAAACGCGCAAATGTCGTACTTTCGAGGTGGTCCAGCGGGTTCAGGATTACTTGATAGTCTAGATGTGCATACGGGAGTTTACGGAACTGGGCATGAGCCATATCTGCCGAAGACTACAGCGTACAATCTGGTTGGCGACGTCGAGGAGGGCAAACTCGAACGGCTCACTGCTTTAATGGCGACTTTGAATGCAGCCAATCACAGCTACGGCTCTAACGCAAATAACTGTAATTCGACAACATGTCAGGGACTTGAAGCCATGGGAATGTCGGTTCCTGATTCACCCATACCTAATCAATCCCGCAGCACACCTGGCTGGGGCCGGACCGTAAGGTAGGATGTTTTTTGCGTTTCACCAAATACAGGCGAGGGCTGAATAATGAAAGTCCTACGGAAGCGTATAATTTATACGACAATCATCCTGATTGTGTGTATTACCCTAGGCAATTTTTTTTATCTACGGCATCGCATCTTATTCTTGCTGGCGTACCATCGCTCTGTGTCTGCAGTAGTCGCATCCAAATCGGAAGCTGGAGTTGGAATTGCGTTGGATGCTGCCGACAAATGTGGCACGCCGGAAGACAGACGTTTTGTACAAAACCATTGCTTGACGGTGTTGAGTGAAGATGGCTTTTACCCTTCTATGGTTGCTTTCTATGTACTTCTTGAGCAGCGTGAAAATCTTTTCACTGAAACAGTCGCTTCGCTAAAGAGCCTTGCGGTAAATCCAAGCTATAACAAAACCAAGCAAGATGAGTTCGTATACCTCATCGAGGAATATGAAAAGAAGAAGGCTCTATCCGTCACCTTGAAGAATATGAAGGTGCCGGGAACCAGCAATTGAAAAGGACGAGGCCGGCGTTCAGCTTCTGCCCGTGATTCTGCCGACCGGGGCACAATCGTATGTGATGACATTCACATCATCAACAACTGGCAAAGTGGTCTATCACGCGAACGCGGCTGCCAATACGACGTCTCATCGTGTGGCTGCGACTTTACCGGACGACACATACTCAGTCAGCATCGAGGCAATGTTGCCGAACGGGGCGCGCACGGCTAGGGGTGTTGTGAATTCCAGTGGTGGATTCGACTTGAAGCGCATGATCGTTGGTGGTGCTCCAAAGAACGTCGTGCTGACTTCATCCCGAGTCTCGTGGCAGACGGTGAACAGTGCTACAAAATACGACGTGTGGATCAATTACCTTTCACCGGCTGGAAAAACGGAACGCATCCTGCGACAGGACGTCTTCGGAACGGAGCTTCCGCTTCCGGCCAATCCTATGTCGCGAACTGGTGAATACCGTGTCTGGATTCGTGTGATCCGCAGTGAAGCAGGGCAGGACTACGTCGGCCGCTGGAGTGATGTCAAAACGCTGACGGTCGGTTCGGCCTCATCAACACGGGATGCCAGTGCGTTGACTTTGGTAATGTCCGAACTCGCGACGTCTGGTGTCCTGCTGTAGCCGCCGCCATGCAACAGAATCCATAACACGTTACAGACAAGCATCTTGCGTCAATTCCGGACTCTGGCCAGTAGGCAGACTTCGACTGGACTTAGGCACCTGCATCGGATATGCTGCTTGGTTCTCTGCCGAGCAGACTCAGGTGTCGCACGTGTGTTGCGACGGTCTCTCGCGTGTCTCTAAGTCGGATTTGTCTGCCGAGTTTACTCGTTGGGCGTCCGTGTAGACGGAAATTTTATTATGGTCGATCGTCATCTTTTGCGGGAGTTTGGTGTCGAGGATAGTGAACTGGATGCGGTAATGGCCGCGTCGTTCCCGGATTTCGCTGGTGACGAGAGCGAATTCTACGAATCAGAAGCTCAGACGTATGGTCTGAATGATATCCTGACAGGAACTATTGTTCGCGTCGATAGCGAAGAAGTTGTCGTCGACATTGGCTTCAAAAGCGAAGGTGTCGTCCAGCGAGATGAATGGGACGAATACGAAGCTCCTCCCGAAGTCGGCCAGAAGATCGAAGTCCTGCTCGAAGAGTTTGAAGACTCCATTGGCCTGATTGTGCTGTCCAAGCGCAAGGCGGACCGTGTTCGCGAGTGGGAAAAAATTATCAGCACGCACAACGAGGGCGATGTTGTCAAAGGTCAGGTCATCCGCAAAATCAAAGGCGGCCTGCTTATCAATATTGGCGTCAACGTGTTCCTGCCTGCGAGCCAGGTCGATATCCGTCGTCCGAACGACATCGCGGAATACATCGGTCAGGAAATCGAATGCATGATTCTGAAGATCGACGAAGCTCGACGCAACATCGTTGTGTCTCGTCGCCGTCTGATCGAAGAAGAACGCGAAAAGATGAAGAAGACGCTGCTTTCCAATCTGGAAATCGGCCAGCTTCGCAAAGGGACAGTCAAGAACATCGCCGACTTCGGTGCGTTCGTGGATCTGGG
>JAYVNW010000638.1:0-3145 GCA_043758225.1 Candidatus Kuenenia sp.
TGCTGGTTCCTGCGTGTGCAATGGCCGACAAGGCCAGCGATGATTTCAATCTTGGAGTTGGGCTGTATCGAAGTCAGCGGTTTGAATTGGCAGCGGATACCTTTGATCAGTTTCTAAAAGAGTTTCCAGAACATCCTCGTGCAAATCTATCTCGGCTGTACCTCGCGCTGACGCTGGATTCGCTGGAGCAATACGCACCGGCTAGGGAACAGTTTGCGGCATTTCTCAAGACCGACCCGGAAGGCAAGAACGCCGCCGAGGCGCGGTATCGTATGGGAGAATGCAGCTACTACCTGCATGACTATGAAGCTGCTATTGACCAGTTGACGTCGTACCTGGAAAAGCATCCGGGGCATAGTCGTCGTGACTGGGCCAACTTGTTTCTCGGAGAATCGTACGTCGCGCAGGAGCAATGGGCGAAGGGCGAAGCGATCCTGAGTCTCCTTGTAAAATCAGAAGCGACGAATGCGTCGGTGCTGCCGGATGCAAAGTTAAGTTTGGGCATTGCACTGGAGGGCATGACGCAGTTGCCGGAAGCGCTGCAGCAGTACAAGTCACTTGTGGCAGAAGCGAATTCTGCGCTGGCACCACGTGCAATGATGCGCATTGGGGCCATACAGTTTGCAGCAGAACAGTATCCCGAAGCTGCAGCGACGTACGACGTTTTTTTGGCATCTTTTCCCACCGTTGTGCAGGTCGCGTCCGCAAATCTTGGTGCCGGGATGGCGCGATATCGAATGAAAGAGTTCGATGTTGCATTAAAACATTTTCGCGAGGTGCCAAAGAATTCTACATCGGCGGCTCAGGCCATTCTGATGGCGGCAATGTCGCTGCGAGAACTTGGTCGTGTCGAAGAATCGCGTCTGGAGTTTGTTGAAGCTCTCAAGGCTGCCGGAGATTCTCCATTGGCAGCCGACATTCTGTTTCAACAGGCTCAGATGGAACGTACCGGCGATGGGCGTATGTTGGCGGCTCAATTGTTTGAAGACATTGCAGATCACTGGCCAGCATCGAGCCGTACCGCCGAGTGCCTGTTCAATGCGTCTGAGTTGAATCTTGAACTGAACAACCCGGAGCGAGCGGAACGTCTCTTTGCTCGGCTGAATAAGGATTTTCCGGATGCCGCAAAGATGCCGCGTGAACAGGTTTTGCTTGGGCGTTTGTTCCTTAAACGTGGTGATCTGGATAAAGCGACCGACACATTGTTGAAAACGACAGAAGCGATGAAGGATCCAGCCGACAGGGTCGCAGTTGTTGGGCGATATTACCTTGTGCGAGCGCTTTATGATGGCAAGAAGTACGATCAGGTTGTGCAGCAGGCATCGCTGATGACGAACGTTTTGAATTCCGATGAGCTCGATGAAATGCGAGGGGCTTTGGCGTTGGCGGCGATCAGTAGTCTGGAATTGAAGCAGTATAACGACGTCCTCCAGTTTGCCGATGAATTCCTGCTGCGGGCGAAAGATCCAGTCAAGCGTGCTGACATTACTGGCACGCGAGCTGTCGCATTGAGTCACCTGAATCGTTTGCCGGAAGCAATTGAAGTGCTGAAGATACTTGCTGCGACGAATGCCGATCAGCCGCAGACATGGACAGCTGTACTGCAGGCTGCGGAGACAGCTCTGGAATTGAATGCTCCGGAAAGTGCAGAGTCCTTATTTACGCTGGCTGCTTCGGCTCCGGAGAATCCTAAGACGCATGAAGCCGGCGTTTCCGGTATTGCGTGGAGTCAATTCAAGTCAAAGCGATACCCAGAGGCTGAAAAATCCTTTGTGGCGTTGGTGACCGAGTTTCCAAACTCCAAAGAATCCTCACTTGCAGTTTTCATGCAGGCTCGTTGCGTGGAAGAGCAGGGTGATGCGGCGCGGACTTTGGCTGCGTATGAAAGCGTGTTTAATCAACTGGCGAAGGATGTGGCACCGGTTCCGGCGGAAGGAGAAACGATGCCTCCGATGCTGTACGCTTACAGTGCCGGGAAGCAGGTTGCCAGATCACTAACGAAGCTGAAACGTATCGACGACGCAGACGCTGCATGGAAGAAACTTACGGCCATGTTTCCAAACGCTCAGGATCTGGATTCTCTGCTGGACGAATGGGCCTGGATGCACTTTTCAGTACAGAATTTTGAACGATCAGACGCGATTCATCGACAGCTGGTTGAGAAGTTTCCAGACAGCGCATTTGCGGGCCAGGCTCGATTGTCTCTGGCCGAAAGTTTGCTGGATGCAGAACAACTGGAACCTGCGTTGAAAGAAATGGAAGCGATAGTCGCTGAGGCTCGGTATGGCGATGTCGAAAAGGAAAGGGCGTTGTTTCATGTGATTGAGATACAGATGACGCTTAGGAACTGGCAGGCAGCGATTGTCGCAGCGAGAACATTTCTGGCGGATTTTGCACCGAGTCCTCTGGCTCCTCAGGTTCGCCAGTTTACAGGTGATGCACTGCTGCAGCAGGGGCAACCGGACGAAGCGATCAATGGACTTAGCGCGTTGCGTGAGGATATTGTCAGTGGCAAGATTGGCAAGGAAGACTGGATTGATCGAGTTTGGGTTGTGCTGGCTGAAGCTGCTTTGTCAAAACAGGACTATCTGCAGATTGATGTTTTGCAGGAAGAGTTGAAGGAGCGTAGCGCGGAGTCGTTGTTTGCGTTTCAGCTGAATGACGTTCAGGGCCGACGCTGGAAACAACAGGCTCCGCCGGACTTCGCCAAATCGCGTCTGTATTTTCAGCTTGTGACGAGTGATTCCCAATCGCAGGGGACGGAGACTTCCGCTCGGTGTCAGTTCTTAATAGCTGAGACGTATCTTATGGAATCAAATTACGACAGCGCGGCCAAGGAATTTTTCAAAGTCTATCTGAACTATCAGGGTTATGATGATCTTCGGGCTCAGGCATTGTTTCAGGGAGCGTCCTGTCAGGTTGCTTTGAAGAAAATGGATCTTGCTATCCGAGACTTTAAGGAACTGATCAAAGAATTTCCGAATTCCGATTTGGTGAATAAGGCGAGCGAGGAATTAAAGAAACTTGAAGCCGCCGGACCATAGTACAATTGCCAATTGCTGAATTGAACATCCCATTTACAATCACTAAACAAACATCGTGAACACTCAACCTGTAAATACTTTAAAAACCAGGGAACGGAATT
>JAYVNW010000639.1:0-2793 GCA_043758225.1 Candidatus Kuenenia sp.
GATTGTCGATTCCTGGCGATACGTCCTTGAATCGCCAGCGGAGGGCTGGCAGGCATCAAGTTTTGACGATTCGACATGGACAGAAGGTTTTGGCGGATTCGGCACGCGTCATACGCCGGGTGCTCGTGTCGGTACAGAATGGAAGACCAACGACATCTGGCTACGGAAGTCCTTTGAACTCAAAACTGTGCCCGCGAAACCAGCCTTGCTTGTCCATCATGACGAAGACACTCAGATCTTTATCAATGGCAAAGAAGTGGCAAAGCTGGAGCGATGGTCGACGGAATATACGGTCGTGCCACTCACGGCAGACGCAGGGACCGCCCTGAAAACCGGTGTTAATGTGATGGCAGTACACTGCCTTCAGAAAGGCGGAGGCCAGTTCATCGACGTCCATGTTATTGATGCCGACAACGTGCCCAAACTTCCTGCACCAAAACGCAATTTAACACCATACAAGTCGCCACTGATTACGACATGGGGCGAAGAAGTCACTGCCGAAAATGCCTGGACCGAATATCCACGTCCCCAGCTGACGCGCGACAACTGGACCAACCTCAACGGTCACTGGGACTATGCGATCACGTCGGCGGATGAACAGAAAACACCCGAACAATGGGCAGGCAAGATTCTGGTGCCATTCTGTCTGGAATCAAAACTCGGCGGCGTGCAGCGACTTTTGGAGGTCGATGAAGCGTTGTGGTATCACCGAACCTTTGCTTCATCGGCGAAGGCCAATCATCGCACGTTGATCAACTTCGAAGCAGTTGACTATCGCTGTGCGGTGTTCCTCAATGGCACAAAAGTCGGACAACATCAGGGTGGAAATAATCCGTTTTCGGTTGACGCAACTGCTGCTGTCAAAGCTGGAGAAAACGAACTGATCGTACGAGTGGAAGACGAAACCGAAGCGTTTCAGTTACGCGGCAAACAGGTGCTGAATACCCATGGAATCTTCTACACTCAGGTTTCAGGGATCTGGCAGACGGTTTGGATGGAAGAAGTACCGTCGCAGTTTATTGAGGATCTGGACCTGTCAACCGACGCGGCAAAAAGCACAATTTCGATTCACGCCTCTCTCGGCGGGCACGGCAGTGCAACAGCCATCCGAGTCGTCGTTAAAGACGGTGATCGCACTGTCGCAGAAGGAAAAGGCGATGCAGCGGAACTGACAATTTCTGTACCAGACGCCAAGCTCTGGTCACCGGCCACTCCGCATCTTTATGAACTTGAAATCTCATTGCTGGCTCCCGGCGGCGAGACTCTGGATTCGATTCATTCGTATGCGGGCATTCGCTCGGTTGGAAAAGTTCGCGATGCAGACGGTCACCTGCGAATGACGCTCAACGGCAAGCCGATCTTCCATTTGGGGCCGCTCGATCAAGGCTGGTGGCCGGATGGATTGCTCACGCCGCCATCTGACGAAGCAATGCTCTTCGACATCGAATTCCTCAAAGCCGCTGGCTTCAACATGATCCGCAAGCACATTAAGATCGAACCACGCCGCTACTACGCGCATTGCGATCGACTGGGCATAATGCTATGGCAGGACCAAGTCAGCGGCGGAACGAATCCGCCGTGGACAAGACTGGATCTCAATCCGCAGGATGCCGCATGGCCTGCCGCACCCCATCAGCAATTCATGCTGGAATTCGAACGCATGATCGATGCGCTCGACGGCCACCCCAGCATCGTTGTCTGGACTCCTTTCAACGAAGCGTGGGGGCAACATCTGACACTTCAGGTTGGAGAATGGGCCGTGAAACGTGATCCATCACGAATTATCAACATTGCCAGTGGCGGCAACTTCTGGCCAGTCGGCGACGTCGTGGATCACCATGAGTATCCCCATCCCGCTTTTCCATTCAACGCCGAGCGATACAAAGATTTCGTGCAGGTCGTTGGCGAATTCGGGGGACACGGTTATCCGACAAAAAATCATCTCTGGGAAGACACAGGTGCGGTTTGGGGCTACGGCGATCTGCCAAAGACTCTTGATGAGCTGAAGGGTCGTTACAAAACGTCTTGTGAAAGACTTGCCGCTCTGAAAGCGAAAGGCGTTGCCGCTGGTGTGTACACTCAGACAACCGACGTTGAAACAGAAATCAACGGATTGATGACTTATGACCGTCGAGTGATCAAAATCGCTGCAGAAGAGCTCAAAAAGTTCCATTCGTTGGTGTTGGATCAGGAATAGTATCGCGGAAAACGTGGATCCTATTTTCAGACATGGGCGAACGGCAGGTGCAGATTTACCTGCCGTGGCTGGGGCTTCCGGAAATTTTTTCTGTCGATCGCCTTATGGCTGGAATCAGACCGGCGAAATTCCAGATTTATGGTTTAGGCCTATCGGTTTCGGGAATTGGCCGACGATCAGCGAATCACCTTCGCCAGCAAGCAATAATGCAGAGGGCCGCATTGTACATAACGATCGCTACAGCGTGCTCGTGGCGTATCTGTTGAGTAGTTGTACAAAGTGTCCTCAGCACAACATTTTTTGACGTCCTTCAGTTCGGTGATGAACCGTCGGCACGAACTGTATCAGGCATCATGTTCCATGCAGAATTTAATTCAACCTCACGTTCATCACGAAGACGTTTTGCGCAATGGTATGTCCACTGTGAAATTCGTCATTGGCCTGATACTTTGGACTCTGGTACTTGGGGCTTTGTATTTTGTAATCGTGCAAAAGATAAATGCCAGGAGGGCGCAGGAAGGAAATAGTTCCGTCCAGGAGTCTGATCAACAGCCAAACGAAACATTGACTGAGGACAATGAGCAGGAGCCGATCCA
>JAYVNW010000640.1:0-2725 GCA_043758225.1 Candidatus Kuenenia sp.
GGATTTCCCGGCTTCACCGCGTCCTGCAGGAAAACATTCAATCTCGCCCGAAGCTCCTGGACTTTTTCCGGCTCTGTTTCGGCGAGGTTTTTTGCTTCGCCGATGTCGTTGGCCAGGTTGTAGAGTTCAATTGTTTCAGCCGTTCGAGTTGCTTCTGCAGGCGATTCTTCGGCGTCCTGCTGACGGCCGTTCAGCAGCAGTTTCCAGTCGCCCATTCGAATCGCCGCTTTGCCGGGCTGAGTGCCCATCAAAAGAATTGCATCGTGCGTTGACGTTGCTCCTTTGGTCAGGACGGGGAAGATGTCCATGCCGTCTGGCGCAAGTGGATGTTCGATGGAGGTTCCTGCAAGTTTCAGCAGAGTCGGATACCAATCGACGCCGTGCATTGGTTCGTCGAGCTTCGCGCCAGCCGGAATCTGACCGGGCCACGTTGCAAACACTCAGACTCGCATAACCAGCTTCGCGCAGTGCTTGCGGCAGAGTTCGCTCGTTCAGTGGCAACCCCCACGCCGCGCCGGGCCGGACGATGGTGTAGACGCCGGTGTGAGTCGCATATCGACCAGTCATCAGATAGGCTCGTGTGGGCGAACAGACAAGCTGCACATAGAACGATTTCAGGATCGTTCCCTGACTGGCGAGCGAATCGATATGAGGCGTGTGGATGTCCTTGCATCTCATAAACCCACAATCTGACCAGCCAAGATCATCCACCAGCAGATAGACAATATTCGGTCGTCGCGGTACTTTCGCAGTGGCTGTGCTGGCAAGTAATAAAAGCGCCAAGAGGAAGGTAATGTGTTTCATTGGTGATTCGGCCTGTAGGGGATTCCTCGCGTTCGGTTCGCCAACCGGCGAAAGTCCCGGGACCCACCGTAGGTCCTCTCTGCCGGAAAGGAATTCGCGATTGCCGTCATCATCGTCTCGGCCGGTACAACAGGAACCTGGATAAGGAGGCAAGAGGCTGCATTTGTGGATTTCAGGCAACATTTCGACGTAATCCTTCCGACACAGCCGCGATCTGTGACCTATTTTCCATATAGGACTTAAACCGGAGATCCTCTCTGTCACCCCGAATCCGGAAGAGTGCCACTCAGTAACGTCTGAACAGACACGGAGAAGCAGTCCATGATCGCCCCTATGAAGTCTCGGCAAAACACGAACGACTTTGAAGCACTCAAGTCACACATTCACAACAAGCTTGTGGAGAAACTGGATCTGACTCGATTGAACGAGTTGGAAGGCGATTCACTGCGTCGCGAAATTCGCGTCGTGGTCGAGCATCTTTGCGATACTGAAAATCCGCTGCTGAACCGTTCTGAGCGTGAACGTCTGGTTGAAGAAGTTCTTGATGAAGCCTTTGGGTTCGGTCCGCTCGAACTGCTGCTCAAGGAAGAGGGTGTTGCGGATATCATGATCAATGGGCCCAAAAACGTCTTTCTCGAAAAGAACGGACGCATCATCAAGTCGGACGTGACGTTCCGAGACAACGATCATCTGTTGCAGATTCTGGACAGAATTGTTTCACGTGTAGGTCGTCGTGTTGATGAAACATCGCCGATGGTTGACGCCCGCCTGCCGGACGGTTCACGTCTGAATGCGATCATTCCGCCGCTGGCTCTTGACGGGCCGTCACTGACGATTCGTCGATTCGGTTCAAACCCACTGACTCTTGAAGATCTCCTGAAGTTTGGCGCGTTCACACCGGAAATGGTCATGTTTCTGGAAGGAGCCATGAAGGCTCGACTGAACATCATCATCAGCGGAGGTACAGGTTCTGGTAAGACGACGTTGTTGAATACGCTGTCCAGCTTCATTTCAAACGAAAACCGCATCATAACGATTGAAGACGCTGCAGAAATTCAGTTGCAGCAGGAACACGTACTGCGTCTGGAAACACGCCCGCCGAATATCGAAGGTAAAGGCAAAGTCTCTGCCACAGACCTTGTGAGAAATGCTCTTCGCATGCGTCCCGACCGAATCATCATCGGCGAATGCCGCGGTGGCGAAGCACTGGACATGTTGCAGGCCATGAATACAGGCCACGATGGTTCCATGACGACAGTCCACGCCAATAATCCACGCGATGCGGTTTCACGTATTGAAACTCTGGTGAACATGTCAGGTTGCGACATGCCGCTGTCTGCTATTCGAAAACAAATTTCGTCAGCGGTCCATCTGATTATTCAGGCCAGCCGTCTGCAAGGCGGGCCTCGTAAAGTGACCTACATCACAGAAATCGTCGGTATGGAAGGCGAAACAATCGTGATGCAGGACATCTTCAAGTTTGTCCAGGATGGCGTCGGAGAAAATGGAAAAGCTCACGGTCACTTTGAATCGACCGGCGTTCGTCCGAAATGCATCGAACACCTGGAAGCAGGCGGCGTGCGTCTGCCGAACGGATTATTTGCTCAACGGACAATGCGATCGCCGTGATTGTTGTCAGTTACCAGTTACGACCTGGCTTTGATTATCCTCTGTAGTGAGTTCAAAGATGGAACCAAATCTCATCATCATGCTTGCAGCGTTCATCGGCGTCCTGACGCTGGTGTTCGGATTGTATTCTGCATTCAAAGGAAACACGGATTCCACACTGGAAGCTCGACTCGCTGCCTTTACCGGGGCTGCTCAGCCTTCAAAGAAGGATATTACGAATCAATTGATGCGAGACGGCATGAATTCCGCGCAGGGATTTGTGGGTAGACTTGTTGCTCGGTTCGCCCAATTG
>JAYVNW010000641.1:0-4298 GCA_043758225.1 Candidatus Kuenenia sp.
TGCTGGTTCCATGTCTTTGAAATTCTTCTGAATCTCGACCAGTGAATAAGTGAGTCCGGGGCGTTTCTCCAGGTCCAGCAAAGACAGCAAATTGTCATCTTCGATTTTGTAGATGCGGTGTCGAGCCGCGACTTCCGGACGCGTCATGACATCCAGCAGCCAGTGAATCGCCGGCATCTTGCGCACCATCACAGGACGCATTCGTTCTTCGATCGCAGGCACTCCGGATGCCGTCAGTTCGCGAATCTTTTCAATCCATTCGGTGTACGATCCGTTGAAATCCTTGAGCTTACTGAGATCAACGCTGGGCCAGCCTTTGGCAATCGTCTGCAGGATCTTTTCGCGGCGATCGTCGCTGCTGAGTTCAGCGGCATCCATTTCACCTTCGAATGTCGATTTGTGTGATGCTGCCAACAGCTGCACGCGAGCCATCGAATCGATCGGCTGCGGTCGTCCGCTCCATGCCACCGGCAACTGCGCGAGACCGTAAAGATTCATTGAGCCTTCGACGGCTTTTGGTGGCATCGCCTTGCTGCCCAGCCACGCTGCGAATACCAGCGTCACCAGGATCGGAATGCCGTACTTCAGGATAAATGAAGTTTGCACTTCGACCGGCTTGGTTGCTGCAATCACCGCTGGAGCTACAGTCGATCGCGCCGGACCAAAGCCTGGTCGCATTTCAGACAGCGTTGCGCCAGTTGGCACAGGAGTCGGCTCAGTGACAGCCACGGTTCGATCCAGAAAGCGAATCAGCGTTTGGCCAAATTGAGCGAACATACCAAACATAGCAATCATGCAGGCGATATATGGCAGCATCCAGCCCTGATTATTCACAACTGACAAAGTTGTCATTTCTTTGCCATCGCCCAGTGCCTGATGCCCAGTCTGGTAAAACGTTTCGCCGTTGAAACGCAGCGGATTGTTCATCCACAGCGAAAATCTTTCCGGCTCGCTGCCGCCAGGTTCGGTGATTTCAATCACGGAGCGATAGTCGCGAGGGGTTGAAGTGCCGATGTAATTGGTCCGACTGACATCGATCAGCTTGACGGAATAGGGTTGATAACTTCGCTGAAAGCGGAGATAGAAATGATAATCTTTGCCACCGATGGTCGCAGCTTCTGCCAACGGGACGCCACGCAACTCGCTGGCGTTTTGCGATACCAGCATTGAATGCAAAATCTTGTGTGTGTCCTTTTCAAGGAGGTCCACATAAACCGCGCTGCTGTCGTTGCTCTCCTGCATGCCGTTTACCGGCGGCAGTTCTTTTGCGACCGAAAATTTCCCGAGACCAGACTCTGTTCGCATCGTATCGTCGGGCAATACTGATCGCAGTACGCTGTTGCGATAGAACCGACGCACGGCAATATCAAATGGCATGTCGTTGAGAGTGACGATCTGATTTGGACTCAGGGAGCCGGCAAATTCATCGCCCTGTTTGCCGCCGTCCGTCGCCTTAGCAGCGTAGCCAGCTGCCCTTTCCAGCAGAGATTCCGGGATGACAACCACACTGTCCTTCTGCTTATCCTTTAGCTCATCCTTTTTAGAGATGATAGCGAGTTCCCGCACACGAATATCGCGTACAAAGGACGCTGAATCGCCTTCGGCCAGCGAGAGCATGTTTTCTTTTGCCTGCATGTCGACCTGCAACTCGCTGATCATCAGCAACGCCACGCCAAAGTGCAGAACAACAATTCCTCCGCGTTTTTCGAACAGCAGATTCGCCCCTAGCAACAGCACCAACGCGCAGGCACCACCCTTAAGCAATTGCCATAGAATTCGCATGTTTGGCAGATTGTCGCGTGCTGATTCGTTGCTGATTAAAAAGGCAACGGCGATGGACAAGAACACGAAGCCAATCGATCCAAGTATCATGCGTGAGACAGGTGGCATCGGCGAACCGATCCTCGTCGCCAGTACTGCCAATCCAATAGCGACAGTGCCCGCTAACGCAAGGCCGCCGAGCATTAGAAACCAAATCGCCTCTGGCTTTAGAATAGTATTTTTACCGAACTCCACACCGGTTTGCGTATTACCCGTCCACACAACGGCGAATGTCAGAATCAATCCCAGCACGGTCAGGCCCAAGCCAGCTGCCAGTTTGCCGTCGCGAGCCTTGACCTTGAACTTCAGCACATGAGCTGCTGTAAGATTCAGCAGCATGATCAACCCAATCGTCCGTCCGCCGGGAAACGGAAAACTCTGAAGCGGGCCCAGCTTTGATGCCACGAATGCGCCGAAGTCTTCGACCTTAAAGCTTTCCGCCATTGCACCAAACATCGAAGGAGGAAACAGATCCTGCACATCGATTTTGGCGACCCAGGTGCGGAAGTACTGATCCATCACCTGCCACACGTCACGGCGGCTTTGAGCAAGGCTACCGACAAACACAATGATCATCGCCAACACAAACATCACGCAGGTTATTTTGAGCGATCCCAACGCTCTAAGCATCTTCAGGATGGAGGCATTCAGATCACCTTCAATTGGTTTTGCATGTTCGCGTGATGGTGAAAAGTCGTTTGGCAATGTGCTGGTTGACATGACGATGATCTCCGAAACCTGCTGTACTATTCGATCTTGAACGATTCGCAGAAGCCGCGAAATTCGCGGAGTTGTTTGTCTGCCAGTGCGTTGCTGCTGCGATATTTTATGATCCAGAGTTTCGACTCATGCGGAACAATCATTCCCAGGATCGTTTCTGTGTCGTTGCTGAATTTGCAGAACTTTCCGATGGCACCTTTCAGCGTGACATCTTCAACCGACTTCATGACTTCAGCGACGTCCATTTCCGGAAGTTTCAACTGTCCTCGCCAGCGAACAATTTGAGCTTCCAGTCCACTGCCCGCAGAAAGCCCGCTGACCGTAATTCGAGCCGAGTCATTCTTTGAGCCCGCAGTCCATGCCATCGCACTGAATTGGTCGTTTTCAGCATCCGCCCACTCGACCGGAATTTTCCACGAGAACGGAATCGGATCAAACTGGTCGCGCAACAGCTCCGTCGTCAGAACTTTGTCGGGCTCACGCTCAACTTCGTAATGAAGGATGCGGGAATCTTTATTGCAGCCGACCAGTGTCAGCAGAAACAGAACGCATAAGTATTCGAAGCGGAACATGAAGACCCGGTAAATTGGCAGGAGATTATGGTGGGATAGCTCTTTGGCCATGACATTCTATGCAACGAATCGCTGAAATTCACGACGTTCGCCTGATCTTCTCGATTCAGCCGCCAACACGATGACAATCCCGGCACATGTCGAACCGTGGTTCGCTCACATGCGTCGCAACATTAAAAACTTCCCCGTTTTGTTGCTCCCAAAGCACTGCACCAGTGATCGCCGATTGATAACTTGATTCCACAAACTGAGAACCTCCAGTCGGCTGAATCTTCAATGCATCGTGAACATGCGCTGGCACGTCAGACATCATCGGGTGCCGCATCGGCAATTCTGATCCTGCCAGGTGCTCTGAAACAATGGCGTTTAAAATCTTTAAGATTCTGAAAACCTGCTGCAATTTGGTGCAAGATGACTGCTCATCATGGATTGGTTACACGCTCGATAATACTACGAAATCGCGAAAGAAATGGACACGACGCTGGAACGAATCCATAATGCCTTCAAAATGTGTGATCATTGGAATTCGTAACGACTCCGTTTGCAAACAGATCATCAAGTCATGAACCACATCGCTCTTCGATCGGTCAGTTTATTCGCCGCCCTGTTCTTGACGGTGGTGCAATTAAGAGCACAGTCTGTCGAGGAAATGCAAAAGACTGCGATTCAGTTTCTTGAAGTCACGCAAGCGGCTGATGGTTCATGGACCAGCCCGGACGCGGTTGGCATCACAAGCCTCGTGACGACATCGTTGCTGATGTCTGGCAAGTCCGTTGACGATGCCGTTGTGAAGAAGGGATTGGATTCGATCGTTGCCAGTCAGCAGCCGAACGGCGGAATTCACGCAGCGGCCAGCCGGTTTCAGAATTATGAAACATGCATCGCCCTGCTCGCACTGGCCGAAGCGAATAAAGATGGTCGCTATGACAGCGTTATTGAGAAGGCCGAGCAATTTCTGCGTGGTCTGCAGTGGGACCAAGGTGAAGGCATCGAGACGACCGATGGTCGATACGGCGGTGGGGGCTATGACAGCAAGCAGCGTCCTGATATGTCCAACACTCAGTTTCTTGTGGAAGCATTGAAGAAAGCAGGCGTCGCAGAAGATGATCCTGCCATGCAGAACGCACTGGTGTTTGTCTCTCGCGCGCAGAATCTGGAATCAAAACACAACACGTTGCCATTTGC
>JAYVNW010000642.1:0-1699 GCA_043758225.1 Candidatus Kuenenia sp.
TGGCGATACACAAGATAGGCCATGCCTCCGACCAAGCCACCCGCTGTCAACGGTTGGAAGGCTCCGGAACGCAGGATCATCCAAAACACCGCACCGCACAAAACCCATTTGATCGGCGTGGGAACACGTGTGTTCCAATACTCCAGCCAGGAATTCCAGACACCAACGGCATGGTCTTTTTCATTCGCAGCGGCCAGGCCGAAACGACCGTTCAATGCCGTTTCTGCCGCTGCTGCTTTCGCACTGAGTTTCGAAACGTAAACCGGCGTCGGTTTTGCAAGTTCGAAACCTGAATCCTCAATCGCCTTACGAAAGCGGCGTTCCAGTTCATCGACATCACTAATCCGCCGATCCGGATCTTTCTCCAAAGCCGCTGCCAGCACCGGGCGCAGTTTTTCCGGCAACACGGACAAGTCCGGTTCCGCCGTCAGATGCTTCATCAAAATCTCGGCTGTTGTTTCACCTTCAAATGGAACGCGACCCGTAATCATTTCATACAGGATCACACCCAGCGAATAGACATCAACTTCGCGCCAATAACGCCCTCGCGCGACTTCAGGAGCCATGTAGTAGACCGTGCCAACACTCTGAGTCTGCGCGCTTCTGCGACTTTCAGAGATGTACTTCGATAACCCGACGTCACCGATTTTGACGACATCCGCATCGCTGAACACATTCGCAGGTTTCAAGTCACGATGCACAAGGCCGCGATCATGCAGAAAGCTCAAACCACCCGTCATGCCATGCAGCCAGCGGAAGACTTCGTTCAACGGCAAACCAGCTGGGTTCTCCTGCAGAACCTCATATAACCCTTTGCCGCCGACATATTCCATGATGATCCAGTGATCTTTCTCGGCATCCTGCCGCATGTCAAAGATCGTCACCAGATTCGGGTGCTTCAGATTCAGACACTGTGAAACGCCACGCAACTCCACATCCATATTGTTGTGCAGAAGTTTCAAAGCGACTTCTTTACCAGCGTCGGTCAACGCGTAGTATACCTCACCAAATCCCCCGCGATGAATCGCGCGTTTGATGGTGTAACCTTCCAGAGGTCTGGATTCGGGAGCAAGTGCAAATTTCATAACGCTCTCAGTCTTTCAATCCGAAACCGAAAGTCATCCCCGGAAACAATAGTACCGTCGTTCAAAATCGCAGAATCCCGCACGGAGACTCCATTAATGCTCAGCGTTGATTTTGAACGACATCGCAACACGCCGTCCTGCCTGTAGATCACAACCATCTCCGGCCAGTCAGGGCAGGAAATATGATGATCCTTGCGGGGCCCCAAAAGAATACAGTCCGTCATAAGTATGATACCATTGACGGTGTGTGCCGGGCGATGGTGACTTTCAAAATCGATCAAAGCGGACCCCGCCAGCACACTGGGAATGCGAAACCCCAGCCGCACGCGTTCCGCCAGACAAATCGCATCGCCCGACCGCAGCAGCGTTGGCCCTGTAACCGCTCGACCTGAGACAACGGTGGAATTGTGCGGATGGATGAACCAATCTTCCCCGATTCGCAAAAGTGACGCATGTCGCCGCGACAGATTGGCCATCAGGCAGACATCAGCCGAAGAGCCTTCCTGAGTCGGTCCGCCAATCAGAAATTCCGCCCCGACACACAATTGCCATGCGCCAACTCCATCAATCCATAGCGTGTAGCGATCCGTCGACATTTTGCCGTTCGATTCCCT
>JAYVNW010000643.1:0-1894 GCA_043758225.1 Candidatus Kuenenia sp.
GTTTCAGCCGATGATACGAGAATATCAAAACGGCCACTGGTATCTGGGTGAAGATTTTGCATTCTGCGAACGTGCGCGACAGGCAGGCTTCAGCATCTGCGCCGATACGTCCATCCGGCTTTGGCACTTTGGAAACTATGCTTTCGGCTGGGAAGAAGCGGGGAATGGCGTGAAACGTTTTGCCACTTTCAGTTTTCAGATCAATGGAAACGTCGATTCTACGTGCTGACCCCTGGAGCGATCATTTCTCGTGGTTGGCTCCCTGGCTGCGGGAGAGTCCGACGGAACAGGTCGATTGCGATTGTGTTTGACATCGCGGCTGCGTATCACTCTGCCCAATGCGGTGTTTGAGAATTTGCTTGACGCCCCTGATTCTCCCTCTTCTCTGACTGAATTCCGTCCAGATGACTGCCATCGACCCCGTGGTTGCCCGCGAAGCCGCTCGCCGCCGAACGTTCGCCATCATTTCGCATCCGGATGCGGGAAAAACAACCCTCACGGAAAAACTGCTGCTTTACGGTGGATGTATCGAAACCGCCGGTGCCGTTCGCGGACGAAAGAACCAACGCGGTGCGACATCGGACTGGATGGCATTGGAACGTCAACGCGGAATCTCCGTCAGTTCGACGGTACTGGCCTTTGAATTCGAGGGGTGCCAGATCAACCTTCTCGACACACCGGGCCACAAGGACTTCAGCGAAGATACCTATCGAACACTCGTCGCTGCAGACTGTGCCGTCATGGTGCTGGACCTTGCCAACGGAGTCGAAACTCAAACGGAGAAACTGTTCAACGTTTGCCGACTTCGCAAAATCCCGGTCCTGACGTTTGTGAATAAGGTGGATCGCCCCGGCAAAGAGACGCTGGATATCCTGGAAGACATCGAATCGAAACTCGGCATTATTCCAGTGCCGGTGAACTGGCCGCTGGGAACAGGATTCGATTTTCGCGGCGTGATCGAACTGGCCACCAGAAAGGCGGCCATTTTTGAAACTCGCGACAACATGCACCGCCTTGAAGCCCGCATGCAGGACATGGCCGACATTGACCCAACAGTCATGCCGCCCGGCATCGTCGCGCAGGCGCAGGAAGAAGTCGACCTTCTGGAAGCAGCCGGAGCAGACTTTGATCGCGAGCGATTTTTGAAGGGCGAAGTCACGCCGGTCTTTTTTGGAAGCGCGTTGACCAATTACGGCGTGGAACAGTTTCTGCGTGGGTTCCTTGGCTTGTGTCCAACTCCGCGCGATCGCGTAAGTGAAGATGGACCAGTGCCAGCGACGCGACCGGAATTCTCGGGCTTCGTTTTTAAAATCCAGGCCAATCTGGATCCGAAGCATCGCGATCGCGTTGCTTTCGTCCGTGTTTGTTCCGGAACATTCCGCCGCGACATGGAAGTCTTCCATCCGCGCACGGGGAAGAAGATTCGTCTTCGGCGAGCTCACAAGCTGTTCGGTCAGGAACGCGAAACGATGGATGAAGCCTTTCCCGGTGACATCATCGGCCTTGTGAATCCTGGCGAATTTCATCTCGGCGATACAATCTGCGAAGGCGCACCTGTCAACTTCGAAGCGCTGCCACAGTTTTCGCCTGAGTATTTTGCGACGATGGTCTGTACTGATACCGGTCGCCGCAAACAGTTTGAACGAGGCTTGTCGCAGCTACTGGAAGAAGGTGCGATCCAGTTGTTCAACGCGCCGAATTCTTCAATGCGTCAGAACATCATGGCGGCTTGCGGAGAACTGCAGTTTGACGTCGTCAAGTTCCGACTGCAGGCTGAATACGATACCGACACCGAAGTTCGATGGCTGAGCTATAAAGTGGCGCGTTGGGTGGTGCCCAAGCCGGGATCCAAGGCGGAGTTGTCGTTGCTTTCATCGTGCCGCGAGGTGGTGGA
>JAYVNW010000644.1:0-11228 GCA_043758225.1 Candidatus Kuenenia sp.
CCAATATCGCAACACAATCGCGACCGGTCAGTTGCAGGCCTATGAACAGGCTGAGGCTCCCACTGAGATCGAACGACTGGAAGGCGATGTGCGACTCAAAGAAGAAATCCTGCAGACGATTCAGGAAGAATGTAAATCAGCTCATAAATTTACGGCTTTGGGCTATCGCAACACGGCATCGTTTATCGCTGTCGATGCAAAACGTAAGAACGCAAAATCAGCATTGGATAGTGCGAAGGGCGCATTGAATCTCGCGAAGGAATTTCAGCAGCCTCGTGATTTATTTGAATTGCAGGGTGAAGCAGAGAATGCCCGCAACGAGCTCGATCATGCTGCGTTGCAGAATAAACTGAGTCTGAAAGTCACTGAACTCAACACATTGGAAATGCGACGCAGATTGTCGATCATCCAGAAACAGGTCGATCAAACGATCGAGGCAATTGAATCATGCACGCTTCGAGCCCCCAAAGCCGGCGAAGTTGTCTATTGCCATAACCGTGACCGGGGCCGAATGATCGAAGTTGGAGAATTCGCATATTACAGGCAGGAGTTAATTCGCGTCTCAAACCGCTCACGCTTAATCGTTTTCGCACGCGTCAGTGATCGACAGGCCCACGAACTTCACGAAAATCAGGCCGTCGAGTTTCGCGTGCAGTCCAATCCAGACCATACTTTCAATGGAACACTGACATGGATCGCTGCAATGCCATCGCCCCCATCCCGGTATCAACCATATGATCGATATCAGGATGTCGAAATCTCAGTCGATCCGGATCAGGATGGATTCGACTCTCTTCCTTTAGGCTCAACAGTTGTTGCCGAGATTTTCGTCGATAATCGACTCGATGTGATTCAGGTTCCTGTCAAAGCGGTATTCAATCATCACGGCGGCTACGCGGTTCTGACGAGGACACGAAGCGGCCTTTGCGTTCGAGACATTGAGTTGGGAGCCAACAACGAAACCCGTGTCGAAATCACTCAAGGTCTGAATTCCGGCGAGACCGTTGCTGTAGGGGACCAGCACGCACTGCAGAAACTTGCTGATTCTCTACTCCGGTAGCTTGTTGAACTCAACTGACAGGACAGCGAGTTAAGACTCGTGGCCTGGGCCTACGAGAGGATTAATCCCAAAGTACTTCGCTTGAACTCGATCGGGATGGAATTCAAGCGTTGGCGGTGTTGAACACGGCGTCCAGGAAATTTATGTGACAATTGAGTTGCACGCACGACAAGACATACACTGACTGCGGGTCCGATCCAAGGCGTTTGCGAAGCTTCGCCTGAAGTTGTGTCGCCATTGAATTAAGTTTGTCGATGGCCATTGTCAACGGCTCCACTTCGCTATCGCAGGGCCCACTCAGCAACGATCGGCACGTGCGAATGGTGCCAATCACCCCCTTTGTACTGAATCACCATGAACGGCCTTTTTATTTCCGACCTGCATCTGTTCAGTCAACGATCCATTGGCCAATGGCACTGGGAGCAACATCGAGGGTTGATCGAATCCGCGACAGCCATTGTTCTGGGTGGCGACATCTTCGATATTCGCTGGAGCCAGCAGGGTAATCTGGATGCGACAATTGCAGCGGCATCCGATTGGCTGAACACTGCTGTCACGTTGAATTCCAATGCGACGTGGGTGTACCTGCTTGGTAATCATGATTGCCATCCACGAATTCAGGACATGCTGCAATCGCAATGCGCCCGTCATAACAACTTTCACTGGAGCGAAAACGTCTGGCGCATCGGAAGCAACGTCTTTCTGCATGGTGATATTCTGGATGGACAACGACACTTTGGCGGGCTTGATGTCTACCGCTCAAAATTCCACGATGATCGTGCAAAAGGGCGGCTCGGAAACGTGATGTACTCAGCCGTCATTCAAACACGAATTCATGGCCTGATCCCACGCCTGCGACACCGACACATGCGAACATGCCAAAGGCTGGTGGAATATCTCGAAGGCCAGAGCGAAGGATTCCTCAACGGCGTCAGTGACATTTACTTCGGACACACTCACGTCCCGTTGTCTGCGTACGAATTCGACCGATTTCGATTCCACAATGTTGGCTCAGGAATTCGTCACCTGCAGTTTGCACCGGCCAGGTTTGAGGTGCCCTTGGATCATGACTGATGAGACCTCTGAATCTTCCGTCGAACCGGCTCCGAAAGGAGATTGCTATTCCGCTGGAGAACGCGCATGGATGGAATACGGACAACACCTGCGGGCTCGATTCCTTGCACCGGCGTTGCGACTCCTGACCAAGCTTCATATCACGCCTGATCATCTTACGATTCTGTCGTTTCTGTTTGGTCTCACGTTTGCGGCATTGTGGCATCTGGAATACTACTGGTACGGCATTGCATCGCTTTGGATACATGTGGCCCTGGACGGCTTTGATGGACCATTGGCTCGCTTTCAGAACTCTGCTAGTCCGCGTGGCAGTTTTACAGATTCGTTTTGCGATCAAGTTGTTGTATCAACAGTCACGATTATGCTGATGGTCGGCTGGCCCAGACTTTCTGTTACGGCCGGGGCGATCTTTCTTGTGGTGTACACTGGAGTCCTCGCGATTTCGATGGTGAGAAATTCTCTGCAGATCCCATATTCATGGCTGCTGCGACCTCGGCTGATTTTATTCATGGCGATTCCTGTTCAATTGCTCGGCGCGCCCCATGCAATCGCGGTCGTCGTGTGGTGCAGCAACGCTGTGCTCGGGATTAAACTGGCGACAGGGTTTTACAAGCTGCGGAAGAGGCTCGAAGGGCCGGAGCAGTTGTCTGGCTGATCAGTCAAAAACGGCAAGGACATAGACCACTCGAAAATCTTAACGACTGTCTGTGCCTGTGATCGTCAAAATCCAGCGAGCCGTATCGGTGCCGGTTGCGTCTCGTACTTGACTGGATCGTGGCAAGCCGGGTGGGATATCGAATTCGAATTGAATGCTGCGGCCAGTGATTGGCTCAAAGGATGATTTCGAATTGCGGAGAATGGTTTTCACAGATCCGAAACTGAAGGTTCAGCAGCGGACAATGCGGCGATGAGTTCATCAAGCACTGCAGCGCCGTCGCTTTCGTCGGCTTCCAGGGACCAATAGGCGTCGTGGGCATCAACGACGCGTAGATGGCCTTTGTGCAGATGCGACAACATGCGAATCATCTTAGCGTCACGGTAGCGACAGACAGCGTAGCCCGTTTCAAGATGGATGTTCTCGATCTTCCATCCGAGCGCACGCAGATTGAGTTCTCGCAGTTGCAACATTCGGCGAGCTGCCGTCGGAACGGGGCCGAAGCGGTCGCGGAGTTCTTCTTCCAGCTCATTGAGCTGGCCAAGCGTATTGGCCTGTGACAGGCGGCGATAAACTTCGATCTTGAGCTTTTGCTCGCTGATGTATTTGTCGGGAATAAAGTTGGAAACCGGCAATTCGATTTTGCAGTGCCGCTGATATCGCAATGGCTCCTTCTTCAGTATTCGCACCGAGTTCTCAAGTAGCTGGCAGTACAATTCGTAACCAACTGCAGCAATGTTTCCGCTTTGTTCTGTGCCTAGAATATTGCCCGCTCCGCGAATTTCCAGGTCACGCATGGCGATGCGGAATCCGGCGCCGAGTTCACTGTATTCTTCGATCGCTTTGAGCCGACGCATCGCCTTAGTCGTCACGACGCGGCCGTCTTCCAGCAGCAGATAGCAATAGGCTCGGTGGCGATCGCGTCCGACGCGGCCTCGAAGCTGATGCATGTCGGCGAGGCCATAGATATCAGCCTGATGAATGAACATCGTGTTGGCATTCGGGATGTCGAGTCCACTTTCAATGATCGTCGTCGCCAGCAGAATATCCGCCTTGCCGGCGACGAATTGAATCATCGCCGCTTCCAGATCGTCTTCGTGCATCTGGCCGTGAGCGATCGTGAGACTGGCTTCCGGCACGATGCGCTTCAAGCGTTGCGCAATCAGTTCAATATCGTGGACTCGATTGTGGACAAAGTACACTTGTCCGCCGCGATTGAGTTCTCGTATGATCGCGCTGCGAACAAGCCCTTCATCAAAACGTCCGACACGCGTTTCAATGGGCATGCGATCACGAGGAGGTGTCGTCAGACTGCTGATGTCCCGGATGCCAAGCAAAGACATGTGCAGTGTTCGAGGAATCGGCGTCGCCGTAAGAGTCAATACATCCACTTCGGCGCGGATGTGTTTCAACTTCTCTTTCACTTTGACGCCAAATTTTTGTTCTTCGTCAATCACCAAGAGGCCGAGATTTTTGAACGTAACGTCCTTAGAAACCAGTCGATGCGTGCCAATGACGACATCGACTACACCTTCTTTTAAACGCTCCATGATGCGTTTTTGTTCGGCTGGAGAACGGAAGCGTGACAGCATTTCCACGACGACCGGAAACTCGGCCATACGCTGGCTGAACGTGCGAAAGTGCTGTTCGGCAAGTACTGTGGTGGGCACGAGGACCGCCACTTGTCGGCCTGCATCCACGGCCTTGAAGACGGCTCGCATGGCGACTTCTGTTTTCCCAAAACCAACGTCGCCGCAGATCAGGCGATCCATTGGTTTTGGCTGTTCCATGTCCTGCTTCAGGTCGGCAATCGCTGCGACCTGATCAACCGTTTCAGTAAATGGAAATGCTTTGTCGAATTCCTGCTGCAGGTGGGAATCCGGCGGACATTGCAAACCTGGTCGCGATGCGCGTTCGGCCTGCAGCTTCAACATGTCAGTGGCCATGTCGGAAACGGCTTCTGCGACTTGATCCTTTTTCTTCAACCACGAAGTGCCACCGTATTTCGTGAGATCCGGTGTCGTCTTGGCTGGCCCAATGTATTTCTGCACCAGATGAATCAGTGAGACCGGAACATACACGACCACGCTGTCCCGGAATTCCAGCAGCATGTGTTCTTCCTGCTGAACGCCGTTTTCGACCTTCTTCATGCCGCGATATTTCGCGATACCGTGCGCCACATGCACAACCAGATCGCCATCTCGCAGGTCAAGGAACGTGTCAATCGCCCTCGAGTCCCCTCGCCGCTTCCGCGTGGTGGTACGTGTTGTCGCGCGAGAGAACAGTTCGTTGTCGCTGATGACGATAAGGTTGTGGTTGATAAGCCTGAAGCCACGTCGCAGTCGGCCGGTCGTCAGCTGAATGCGCGATGCGAGGGTTGTGTTGTGGGAAACATCGGTTTCCTTGATCAGCTCGTTCAGCCGTTCGTGCTCGCCTTCGTTGTGACAGCAAAGCAGCACCTGATCACTCGGGCCGAGTAATTCTGACAACTCAACCAGTGCATCGCGGCGACTGCCCGAAAGGCGCTCGATGGCTTCGATACTTAGATGGCACGAAGTTTCGTAACTGTCAGCGCCGAGAGCATCAATGGTGACCGACGGGAATTCCATGAGCCGTGCCATGGTCGCATCGACGCTGTAGAGACCAACGGGACTCGAAAGTCGCTGTAAATACATGCGGCCTTCGCTGATGGATTGCTGCAGATCGGTAAGGACGACGATTGTTGACGGGGGCAATGAATCGATCAGGCTTTCCGTCGGGCCAGCGAAGACGGGTGATGGTGCGTCGCTTTCGACGGGTGCAGTCTTATTCTTTGTGTTTGAAAAACGCGCATTGGACCGAGGGATTGACGCCGTCTCGCTCGCCGGAGCTTTTGTCGGGGCAGTCGCTGTGAGCGAGATGCTCTTTAGATCTTCCAGGCGTCGCTGACTTTCGACGTTGAAAGAACGAATCGATTCAATCTCATCGCCGAAGAGTTCGATGCGAATCGCGTCCGGCTCAGATGCCGGAAAGATATCCAGAATCCCGCCGTGGATACAGAATTCACCCGGTAGTTCAACAGCCGTCACACGATCAAAGCCTCGTGCAATAAGCCATTCGATCAGTGCGTCCAGATTCAATTCATCACCGACGGAGATTGTTCGTATGGCAGCCTTAATCGCATCGCGAGCTGGCACAGGTTGAAGCAACGCGGGGATACAGGTCACAATTAATGCGGGTGTACGATCAGCGGCATTCAATCGTCGAACAGCGGCAAGTCGAGCGGCATAAACGGAATCGCCTGCATCGACAGCCTCCGGCAGACTTTCCCACGCCGGAAATAGCATGACCGGCGATTTCGTGAGATCCACTATTTCGTCGACGAATTCTTCAGCATCACGGATCGTCGGCAACATAATCAGGTGCGACCGCGTTTCGTCAGCCGCTGTGATTGCGGCGAAACTCAGGGCGCAAGCGGAGCCCCAGGCGCCGTCGATAGTGGCGCTTTTCCCGGAATGCAACGCGGTAACCACCTCGGCAAACCCTGGAGCCGTCCCCATCAACGCCGTCAGTTCAGCAAGAGTCGAAGGAACCCGCTGTCCTGCATTAGTCATGACGCCAAGATTGTAGACAGCCATCGCTACGATACGAGTCTATGCGGTTGTGGTGCCAGAAATGAAAGTGCAGGGCAGCGGTCCTCCCAAGAGGCCGGAAAGCCACCTGTATTTCGTGAGTTCTTAAAAAAGTGTGTTTTTGTGTCGATCTGATTTCGTACCCATCAACTGAAATTGACCGAATCAATTGAAAAATGCCCGCCCAGCGATGTTCGCAAAAGGTTCGCAAACGGCGATTGCTCATTCACGGTACGGTGCTTACGATTCCGAAATTCGATTCCTAACGACCCAAACGATTTGAAACGCATCGAACGTAAAGGACAACTCTAATGAGCAGTGTACGAGTACTTGCTGGTACGGCGAAAGGTGCATTTATTCTGACCTCCGATGGCAAGCGCGAGAAATGGAATGTCTCGGGTCCACTCTTCGCAGGTTGGTCGGTTTACCATATCAAAGGCTCGCCAGTAGATCCGAACAGGATTTATGCTTCGCAGACCAGCGACTGGTTCGGACAGGTCATACAGCGATCCAGCGATGGTAGCAAGACTTGGGAACAGCCGGGTGGAGAACCCGCACCCGACTTTTCCGGCAAGCCACCCGGAGCCAGCAACAAGTTTGTCTACGAAGGAAACTCCAGCACTCATATGTGGTACGACGGCACGCCGCATCCATGGGAATTCAAACGCGTCTGGCACCTGGAACCGTCGCTCACCGACCCCGATACCGTGTACGCGGGAGTCGAAGACGCCGCCATCTTTCGCACCACCGACGGCGCGACAACGTGGCAGGAACTTCCTGGCCTGCGAGATCAACGCGGCAACGAATGGCAGCCGGGAGCCGGTGGCATGGGGCTGCATACGATTCTGCTCGACCCCACAAATCCGAATCGCATCTATGTTGCGATTTCGGCGGCGGGCGCGTTTCGAACGGACGACGGAGGCACAACGTGGAAGCCAATCAATCGTGGTCTGAAGTCGAAGTATCTTCCGGACCCGAATGCCGAAATCGGTTACTGTGTCCATCGACTGGCGCTGCATCCCTCGAAACCGAATGTGGTCTACATGCAACTTCACTGGAACGTGATGCGGACGGACAACGCCGGTGACATGTGGACGAATGTCAGCGGCAATCTGCCAACGGATTTTGGTTTCCCGATCGAAGTTCACCCGCACGAGCCGGACACAGTTTACGTCGTGCCGATCAAGAGCGATTCAGAACACTTCGTTCACGAAGGCAAGCTGCGAGTTTTCCGCAGCCGAACAGGCGGCAATGATTGGGAACCGCTCACCAAAGGTCTTCCTCAGACGGATTGTTACGTGAACGTTCTTCGCGATGCGATGGCGAACGATTCGCTCGACGAAGGTGGCATTTATTTCGGCACAACTGGTGGTCAGGTTTACGTCTCACCGGACGGCGGTGACAACTGGACTGCGATTGTTCGCGATCTTCCGCGCGTGTTGTCGGTCGAGGTGCAAACGCTGCCATGACGACCGCTTTGATTCGAGTTGAGTTGCCGTATCATCTGCAGACACTCGCGCGCGTGGGGCCAGAGATTTCTCTCGAAGTTGAAGGCCCGATTACGGCTGGTTCGACCGTCGATTCCATCGAAGCCCGCTACCCAATGCTCTGCGGTACAATCCGCGACCATGTCACAAAACAACGTCGCCCGTTCCTGCGTTACTTCGGCTGCCAGCGGGATCTCTCGCACGACCCCACCGATCGGCTTCTTCCCGAGGCCATCGTTTCCGGTGCCGAACCGTTTATCATCTGGGGCGCAATCGCGGGAGGGTAAGGCGATCAATTTGCTATTTCAGCATCTTCTGTATCGCGGGTATCAATTCCGCCGATGTGACTGACGTATCAATCACTTTGCCTTGAGCATCCAGAAGCCAAACCGTCGGGCTTTGGGCGATTCCCCAGAAGCGGACAAGCGGACTGTTCCATGAACGTTGTTCGCCGTGCGTGAAAAAGATCTGCTGGCCTGGAACCTTTTGAGATTCAAGGTACTCATTCAGAATTACTTCATCTTCATCGAGCGCCACGCCAACGATACGGAGCTTTGAGGCGGGCAGGACAGTGCTGATTTTTTTGAGTACCGGCAAGAGATCCGCCGTAAACTCTTCACTCTCGGAGTCCCAGAAGTAGATCAAAGTCGGCTTGCCGGTGAAGTCATCAGATGAAATAAATCCGCCGTCGAGCGTTGGTCCGGAGAACTGCGAAAGAGTTTGTCCTTCCAAAGCCATACGACGCAGAGAAGCCGTCGCTTCCTGTCCTTGATCCGTCGTCGCAAATTTCTCAGCCAGTGCCGTGTAACACAGGCGAGATTCTGTCAGCAGTCGAGTTGCCAGTTCCTGATCGTCCGTTGCCATTACCTGCAGCTCGCAACTTCGAGCCGCGCCAAACAACAGGCTCACAGCGCGTTGTGTCTGCTGTGGAAATCGATCAGAAAATTCTCGCGCCCAGCGCGAGAGCGTTTCGAACCAAACGGGTTGTGATTTCCCGAGGAGTCCGGCTTTTGTATGAGCAAATCTTGCGATGTAATAAACGCCTTCCGCAGCAGCAATAGATTTCGGATCTCGCTCGTTCAATGCCTGAACATCCGCGTACAGCAAATCAATGTCCTCTTGTGTGCCAGCCAGTGCCATCTGGAAGCGAGCTTCCAAAAGCTGTCCAACTGCCAGGTGAAACTGAGGCAAGCGAGTCTCTTCATTCATCGTAAGTCGCAGGATTTTTGTCGCCATATCGACGATTCGTTCGTTACGTTCGCGGCGAATTTTTCTGGCCTCTGCCAAATCTGCTGGCACGGGAGAAATTCGCAGTTGTTGAATTTCTCGCAGCGTCTGTGTCGCTTCGTCATTAGGGAACGGCGATTTCTGATCGTCGTCTGCGCTTGACTTCGCATCATCCAGGTCGGTGGTAGCACCTGCATTGTCGATGCTTGCGACGACACCAGCGGGACGAGAGTCCACAGTCTTAAGATCGGTACTACCTTTCAGCTCACCGTTTCCGTTCGTCGTCGCAGAGGCAGAATCAGGAGTTGGTGCTCCGGATTCAGCGTCCCCGCCGCCACATCCGGACACGATACTCAATAAAAGTACGGCACTGAACCGTCGTATAAATCTTGAAAATAACATCGACGTCGATCCTTCGCATCGTTGGTTTTGAACTCAATTCGCATCAGGTTTTGTAGAGAAAACCGACGTTCAGGAAAATACGAGTCTTCAAAGCCTTCAATTTGCGGGAGGTCGAAGGTGCAAATCCTGGCAAAACAGGGCAATTTAGATTAATTCTACGTCTTTGAGCCCAATCTCAAACTGAAAACCTCCAGAGGAAAACTCCGAAATGACATTCGATGCAAGCAAACTGCACGTTTTGGCAATTCACGCACATCCGGACGATATTGAATTTCAATGCGCTGGGACGCTGAGGAGACTTCGAAATCTCGGCTGTCGCATTACGGTCGCCACAATGACGCCCGGCGACTGCGGTAGCGCTGAGCACAATGCGGAAGAAATTGCCGCCATCCGCCGCGACGAAGCCCGCCGCGCCGCAAAGATTCTGGAAGCGGAATGCTCGTGTCTGGAGTTTCGCGATCTATCCATCGTTTTTGACAACGACAGTCGCCGTCGAATGACAGAGTTTCTGCGTCGAACGGCTCCGAACATCATTTTGACCGCACCTCCGATCGATTATATGCACGATCATGAAATCACTAGTGCGCTGGTGCGAGATGCCTGTTTTAGTGCGTCGGTGCCAAATTATTGCACCTGCCAATGGGATCCGGCACCGCCAACTCAAAAAATCCCATGGCTGTACTACGTGGACCCTGTTGAAGGAACGGATCATTTCGGGAATCGTATTTCGCCCGATTTTGTGATCGACATCTCGGCCGAAATGCCAACCAAACTGGAAGCTCTGGCCTGCCATGCCAGCCAGCGCGAGTGGCTGAAACGACAGCACGGGATGGACGAATATATGGATGCTTGTCAACGTTGGAGTCGCCAACGGGGCACGGAAATCGGGGCTCAATACGGAGAAGGATTCCGTCAGTACAAAGGCCATCCGCATCCGGCCAGCAATATCCTTTGCGAACTGTTGGGGCTGTCGTAGTCGAGGCTGAATGGCCCATCGTGCCCCCAATTCCGAAAAACTCTGGTGGCGATTGAGCAATGGATTCGCAAGAATCCTGCGGTGAGATATGCTAGTCCGATACTCATCGTCCTAACCTTTGGTTTCTGAACCTGCACTGCGAGATCTTGCTCGATGTCCGACACCGCCATGACAGCCGCACCTGAAGAACAAACTGAACTGTTTTCTGCGGTAGAAATTGAACAATTCGGTGCCGATGACGTAACGGCCGGCGGAGCGATCGGAAAGATGCTGTCCGCGCTGTTTCTGTACACGGTGGTGGCGATGGGAATCGCAGGCTGGTGGACATACTCATCAATCGCCGCCCAAAAAATATCTGAGGAATCAAAGCAAATTGGTGATGCTCACGAAGCATCGCATGCACATGACGCAAAATCACACTGAGAGTTTTCAGTCAGCGTCACACTTTTCTCTTCCCACTTGCGCTCATGCGCACGTGATCTCACGCAATAGTGCTGCGGCATCCTCCAGCGATGCATCGAATCTGCCAATATGCATGTGAGTTCGTTTTCGTGCAGCGAAAACATCGCGCTACCTGGAAACCCCAGGAGGATGAGCCCGCATTTCTTTGGCTCACACTGAATCTTTGTCCTCTGCATTAATTTTGTCGTTGCACCTTCCCGAAGAAAATACATTAACGGGTGGTAACTTGCTCCAGGCAGATCAACCCAATTGCGATTTACATCGTTGATGATAT
>JAYVNW010000645.1:0-2331 GCA_043758225.1 Candidatus Kuenenia sp.
GCGGTTGATATCAACGTTGCCGATGCCGAAACGCTTTTTGGTGCCGCAGCAGCACGTCAGAATTCACGTGAAAAACACCTTGCAACAATAAAGACCCCACCGACAGCGAAGAAAGACGCCTCGGACAGCGAATTCCTTTGGAATGAAACACGCCGACCAAAAGCCGTCGTCGAAAGCGGCATTGTGTACGCTGAAACGGCGGGCCGGTCTGTCAGTCAACTACAGCCAAGTGCCAGCAAGGACGGCAATTCATTCCGTAGCACGTCCTTTGGAGCTCCGCCTGCAACTTCAGGCAACATCGAAAGTGACGACTGTTCAATCGTGGAAACACCTGACCGTCATGTGACTGCGAAAACGGCCTTTGCAAGTCACAAGCAGGATGTAACAACACGCTCGGGCAGAAATCGATCGAAAGTGGCCATTCGTCCGGCAGCGGTGGAGTCATCTTTGAGCGGAGACGTCCACTTCAAGGCCGCCCAACTCGCACCGGTTCCAGAACCGAATTCAACAGACCGTATTGCACCCGCGACAAGTCGCCCGGGGCTTATTCAGTCTCTTTCGGTTCGAAATTGGATGTTGCTGATTGGAGGAATAGTCGTCATTGCCCTGCTATTTGCGCCAGGCCGTACAAAGCCTCTCACTATGACCAACCGCACAGTAAACGTGTAGCAGATTCCCCGAATTTTAACCAGGACTCTTGGCCAACCTGAAAGTTGCGACGTAGTGTTGCCTTTATGAGCCGCGACTGATCTGTAGTCGCCCGGCAACACAATGTCTAATAGCCGCTGGCGTTCAATTCCGTAACAAACGGAAACGACGCAGGAGTTTCCCGATGACAACTCAAGATCCCTGGAGCCGTCCAACGATTGATGACCTTCGCCGAATCCTGGAGAGTATCGGAAAGGCGAACACGTCAAACAGCCGCACAAACGAGCGACTTGAACTTTCTGTGCCCGCTGAAATTCGCACTCAACGGGGCAACACGATTTCTGCGATGACCCGAGAAATCAGCCGCACCGGAATCGGTATGCTGCATCGCGGAGCTGTCACACCCGGTGATGTGATCGTCCGCATGGCCAGCGAAACTCGTGAGTTCCAGTACAACGTCCGCGTTGAGTGGTGCTCACCATGCGACAACGGCATGTTCATGAGCGGTGGCCGCTTCCTGCCGAACGCGTCAGAAGCCTGATCTGCCCACCATCAGAACAGCCCGGCATCTGACAAATTCTAACGGCGATCTAAACGCCGGCTTGCTGAGCGGCGGCTGACGACTTCCAGTCGATTAAATGCAGCTCCACTTTGTTGAAGCCGCGAAACGTATTAATCACCGGCGCGAAGGTTATGGAAATCGGTCCAGTGGTTGCCTGCAGTTCTGCCGCCCATTCGCCACGTCCAAAAGCCACACCGCGCATTGTTGTACCCTGCTGACGAACCTTGATCGCTAAATGCCGATCTCCTTCACCCATCGTCTTGGGTGGCTCCGCCAGCTCGACGCGAGACGCTACAAAACGCGGCACCGGATTCTCCTGACCGAACGGCCCCAGTCGATCCAGCTCTTTGACGGCGGCAAACGTCACTTCGGACAGCAGCACTTCTGCATCGATGCGTAATTCTGTGTCAGCGACGGTCGGATGAAAATGTTCGGCGGCCCATGCCGCCAGGGTTTCCCGAACATCACCAACGGCGGTCGCTTTCATCCGAACGCCTGCAGCGGCCTTGTGACCGCCAAAACTGACGACATGTTCACGACAGGACGCCAGACCGGAATACAAATCAAAGCCTGCCCACGAACGTCCTGAACCCTGACCGGTCCCATCGTCACGCAGGGCCACAAGCACTGTTGGCTTACTGAACTCTTCGGTCACTCGACTGGCCACAATTCCAATTACGCCCGGATGCCAGTCATGATGCGCAAGGACGAGGGTCTTGTGACTTTCCCACTGCGGATTCTCGGCTACCATCTCCTTGGCTTGTTTCAGAATTCTCCGTTCGACTGTCTTACGATTGTCGTTGAGCGTATTCAGATAATCCGCCAGCTTTGTTGCGCGTTCGGAATTTTCTGTCGTCAGTAGTTCAACCGCCAGGCGAGCCTGTCCCAGACGGCCCGCAGCATTGATCCGCGGACCAAGGCCAAAACCAATATCGTCTGCTCGTATTTCGGGTTTGTCGAAAAGCCCAGTAATGGCCAGCAACGCCTTCATTCCCAACGACGATTGTTCGCGAAGCGATTGCAGACCGTAACGGACGATGACTCGATTTTCCCCCAGCAACGGCACCACGTCTGCGACCGTTCCAAGAGCAGCAAGGCCCACGGCCTGCTTTAGAAATTCT
>JAYVNW010000646.1:0-3755 GCA_043758225.1 Candidatus Kuenenia sp.
AGTTTAGAGAAAACGCGAATTGAAACATGAAACAACATCACGCTCGACGAGTGCGAGGTTGCTCAAATAGACAGGATGGGCAATCAGCAGAAAACTGAAAGGAACATCCGGCCTCGCGCGGCCCCGGTCCTCAAGACCGAGCAACGTGAGGCCAGGTGTTTTGTACTGGCAGGGACCATTTCAAATCAAAAAAGTGCGACAACTCCACGATCGGGGGAGATCAATCGGAATTGTGAACGCACAACGTTGTCACAGCAGCATGCCTCATTCAGACAGAATTCATGGTCGCGGCGGGTGGACAGCCCGGAGTCTGTTGATCTGATTGGAAAAGACCAACATCCTCGGAACCGCGATTGTCTTCGATGTCACAGAGGGATGATCCGGACATCGACCTATGAAATCTGTCTGCTTGCTTCACAGCTGCAGCACAATGTCACACTCGAAACAATACTACGTCGGGATTTCCGGCGTCAATGTTCTTCGCTCAATGGTGGCACTTGAGTTTCCGGGATTTTCCAGTTCACCATTTCGTCCGGCAGGAAATGCATTCAATTCACGGCCGCCTGCAAACAGCCGCCAGTTTGTTTCGCGCTGCACCGGCGGAATTTGCCACAGGACTGAACGTTTCTGCCGGAAAAAACTACTGCTCAGGAGCCAGCATCCAGCAGGAATCGTGCGGCAGCATACCAATGTGTGGGTAGTATGACCGAGCGCTGGGTGCGGCCAGCAGGATCAGGCGCGTGGCTCGACCTGCGGCGGTGTGAGTCTTCGCGATGAGTTTCCGGCCGATACCCAGCTTCTGAAATTCGACATCGACTGCCAGATCCGAGAGATATGTGCAAAAACAAAAATCCGTAATCGCGCGACTCACGCCGACCAACAGTTCACCCAATCGAGCCGTCACGATCAAGTCTGCATGACGGAGCATCAATTCGATACGAACGCCGTCATTCACCGGGCGACGTTCTGCGAGAGTCGATCGCTGCAGGACACTGATAAATTCAGCAGCAGTCAATTCTGGTTCAAGTTGGTATTCAATGATCATCAAAATTTGAAACCGTGCCCGATGAGGTACGCGAGAGGAATGAAACCGAAGATGATTCCGGTTAGAGTTTCGCATGTTCGCCGACCAACGCAAACCCTACGAAAGCTGAACCTATGCCCCACCGACACTTCCTCAACGCCATGATTTGCCTCGTCGCGTGTTCCGCGACTGCGATAGCGGACGACATCCAAAAGCCTGACGGAATGAAGCTGATCTATCGGCACGACTTTGAAGACGAAAAGATGGACCGATACGAACCGACCGACGCGACCGCATGGAAACTGGGCGAAAAAAACGGCAACCATTTCGCATCGCTCATTCGTAAAGACAGCAAGTTCAATCCGGCTGTTCGGTCGCCATTCAATCGCAGCCTGATTCGAGATCTGAAGCTGGGGACGTTCACAATGGACATTCGAGTCCAGTCGACGATCCCGGACTACAACCACCGCGACCTGTGCCTGTTCTTCGGGTATCAGGACGACAGTCATCTTTATTATGTCCATATGGGAAAAGCGACAGACGATCACGCCAACCAGATCTTCATCGTCAACGACAAACCTCGCACAAAGATTTCCAACAAGACGACGTCCGGAACTTCGTGGACTGACGAATGGCACAATGTCCGCCTGACTCGCAACATCGAAAGCGGCGACATCGCACTCTATTTCGATGACATGGCAACTCCGGCGATGACAGCTGCGGACAGGACATTTGGTGAAGGCCGTGCAGGATTCGGATCGTTCGACGACATCGGCAACTTTGACGACGTGCGAATCTACGTTCCGGAATAGACACTATGCGAGCCGTCGTATTTGACAAGACATTGCGATTCCGCACTGCCGTGAAACTTCGGCAACCGAGTCGTGACGAAGTAATCGTCGATGTCGTAAAGGCCGGGATTTGCGAGACCGACCTGCAACTGTGCAAAGGCTACATGGGATTCAGCGGCACGCTGGGGCACGAGTTTGTCGGCATCGCTCGCACAGGCCGTTTCGCGGGTCAGCGCGTCGTGGGTGAAATCAACTGCGCCTGTCATGCGTGTGACCTATGTCGGCGAGATTTGGCGAACCACTGCCCGAATCGTACGGTCATCGGCATCGTCGCGCATGATGGTGCGTTTGCGGATTCGGTGATTGTGCCGGATGGCAACCTGCACGCCGTGCCGGACAATGTCAGCGATGACGAAGCCGTGTTTGTAGAACCCATTGCAGCGGCGTGTCGTATTGCGGAACAAATCCCATTGTGTGGCGGCGAAGTCGTGACCGTTCTCGGCGACGGTCGTCTTGGGAACTTATGCGCGCAAGTGCTGCGACATCAAGGCTGCAGAGTGCGAGTCGTCGGAAAGCATGACTTCAAACTGCGGATACTCAGACAACTTGAAATTCCAACGATCAAGCTCGATGAACTTCAGCCGCAGCGGGATTCTGACATCGTCATCGACTGCACCGGATCACCCACCGGTCTGACCACGGCACTGCAACTCGTTCGCCCGTGTGGCACGATCGTTCTCAAGACAACAGTCGCCGCCCATCAAACACTGCACATGGCCCCGTTTGTGATCGATGAGATTAAACTTCTCGGATCACGCTGCGGCCCATTCGCTGATGCTCTCGAACTTCTCAGCCGCCGCGCCGTTTCTGTTGAGCCGCTGCTGACAGCCACTTATCCGCTTGAAGCCGCGACCACAGCCTTCGAACATGCCGTCCGCAAAAATGCTTTGAAGGTTTTGTTCGGCGTGCGATAGCTTCAGGGCTCCGTTTTGTTCATCGCTCAAAAACGCATGCATGCGTCGTCGGCAACGCTGTTCAGGATTTCCCAGGGGAATTCATAAGGTCTTCCATGAACGATCAACTCAGGAATAACATTTAATACCCCATCGCTGACAGAACACTAGTCGTTACGTCGTCCGCCAATCAAACCAGCTCGCCAGAGATAGTAGAGCAGTGTCAGCAGGCTGCTGACAAAGGCTGCGACATACGTCAACGCTGCGGCATTCAGGACGCGATCGACTCCGACACGTTCATCCGCGTCAATGATACCAGTTTCAACGCACAATCGTTTCGCTCGAGCACTGGCATTGAACTCAACCGGCAGCGTGACCAGCTGAAATAAGACGACGATTGCAAATGCGGCGATGCCAAGAAGCAGGAGTGGGCGTATCTGGAGGAACAAACCAAGCATCAGCAGTGTGTTTGTAAACGGAGCACCAAAACTTACAACCGGAACTATCGCCGACCGCAGGCCCAGTGGAGCGTACCCAACTGCGTGTTGCACTGCGTGGCCTGCTTCGTGACATGCCACACCAACAGCCGCGATGGATCGACTCCCATAGACTTGCTCCGATAGCCCCAGCGTCTTTGTAGATGGGTTATAGTGGTCGCTCAGAAAGCCATTTGTCGCCACGATACGTACATCGTGAATGCCGGCATTTTCCATCATGATCTGCGCAGCCTGCGCGCCGGTGTAGCCTCGGCGTGTTCCAACCTGCGAATATTTGTTAAATGCCGATTTGACCATCAGGCTGGCAAGACCGGACATGATGAGTCCAGGGATCAGCACAATCAGCAAATAATTCATGTCAAACATCAAATCACCTCTCTGTCAAAACTCGACATGCTGCCCAAACGGCAGCATGTCGGTGTTCAGACTGAGGTGCAATTGACGTGCCAGAGTACACAAGCGTTGGGCCTTTGGGCTCCAAAACGCGGCA
>JAYVNW010000647.1:0-5775 GCA_043758225.1 Candidatus Kuenenia sp.
GTCTTTCCCGCCCGGTTGCCTCTCCGCAAACTCACGCCCACCGTCCGCGCTTGTTAAACTCCGGACTCATGCTCGTTAAGCTTTTGCCTAAAGTGCAGGGTGTTCAGAAAACACATGGCGAGCAGACTCAATCTCAATCGATTCAAAAATCCCGTAGTATGAAAGTGAGGCATTTTTTAACCTGCAAGTACGAATTGGTTGATATCTCTAACTGCTCGGCATGCCATCACAAAAGCAAACAGCACGTCAGACATCACAAGATTGCGGCGGGGAAGGTCCGGACATTTCGGCTAAACACGTGCCGCTCACGCAAGATCAATCGGCGGCGCGATTGGCTTCAGAGATCTCAAGCATTCTTCACCAGTAAGGCCAAAATCCCGGACGTCAGGATCTCATCGATTGCAGGATCACACCAGGCAACACTCACTTCGTAGCCGCCCTGCGGATAGGACTCCGCCATCGGAATGTACCACGGACCGCCGTCGCCGTATGCAGCACATGCCACAAACCTGTTCGGAGCCGCTGCCTGAGCTCGCAATTGATACTCCACAAAACACTCGGACGGAAGGTGCAGTAGTGAGACATTGTTGATCTGCAGAGAGCTGAGCGTGATGGGGATCTTTGCCGCCGTTCTGCGAAGCCACGCGACTATGTAAGAGGGGCGATTGCGATTCACGACCGGTTGTGACTTGTCCATGATGCCACGCATGATTTGTTCTTCGTCGAAGCGTTTGTCACTTGGTGGCTGAATGTCAACCGTCTCCCAGCGAATTGACTCAATCGGCTGAGGATCAAGACTCTTTTCCGATCCCGTGATGCCGTCCAGAATTCTCTGCGTCAGCAATGGTCGCATCTCCTTTGAAGCATCGTTGTATTTGCCGGCACCAATATTGCCACCGCAACCGTTGAAGTAGAGATGCGTACAATCTGGTTCCTGCTGCTGACGCTGTTTTCTGGCGAGACCACAGAAGTCCGCACTCACACGCCCGTCACCATAGTAGCTCATGGGATGGCAGGCATAGTAATGACTCGCGACCAGTTTTTTCTGGTTGTTGTAGAAGGCCACGGTCTTCAGCATCGGGTCGATCAGGCCTTCCGGAAGTTGGTGATGTTCCGGACTCGTCGAACTGCTTCCTCGCTGCGACGCGACTCGTCCATCCGGTCCCAGGATACGTCGATTGCCAGCAACTTTTTCAACTTTGGCTTCGCCCGTGGCAATGTGAGTGACTGCAACCGTGTGGTCAATTGCCTTTGCAACCGCAGCACGGCCTGCGTCCAGACATCGACGAAAGAAATCCAGTTCGACGATATGCGGCAGATCTCCCTGCTCCAGAATAATCTGTTCGGCATCGACGCAGGCAAACGGAGCGTTGTGTTGATGAACGCAGTGAACCGTGACTCGATCGATGGTCGTCCCTGCAGCTTCCGCCAAGGCCCGACGCCATTGCACATGCGCCTCGTTCAGCAATCCTGTCCAGTCCACGACACACACGACTATCGGTTTCCCGGCACCAACGAGCACATATCCGATGGCTTCGAGCGGATCATCGATGGCTTGAACGGGCTTGATCCATCCACCGCACAGCGAATGTCCCATCGGCGGCGTTACATCAAATCGAAATGTGCCGACGTGAAGATTTCCTGCGGTCTGAAATCCGTACACGGACGCGGGCAGCAAGCCTGCCGCAATGGTTACGGCTGAGGTACCTAGAAAAATTCGACGGCTGGGGTTTTCCCTGTTCGTTCGTTTCATGGTTTAGCCCTGTATTGAGTAACAACATTTTTTTGTGCTGGATATTTGGCGATCAGCCACGGGTTAAAGGTGAATAAAGGATACAAAGCAATCTCACGAAAGTCGCTCACAACGCAAATCTCCTCTAGGGACAGATCAGGCTTTGGATCGCCAGACGATTGTGTGTCGCGGCCTGATCCGTCACGATAGTGGCATAGTCGAACCACCAGAAAGCAGTCCGTTAAGAACTTGCGCGGTCGCGAACACTCGCACAAGATCAGGAAATAGAAACGAAAAGGTCAACCATGACGAAGTGGGTCCTGCTGATTGTGATCTCAGTGAGCTCCTGCGCAACACCTCTCAATGCACAGGACGTTGCGAGCAAAGCAACCGTACTGCGTGCCGGAGCTGCCGTCGTCGATATTACGCCGCAACAGTTTCCGCTGAACATGCCTGGCGGGTTCAATGCCAACATGGCTCAACGTGCCCATGACCCTCTTCACGCTCGCGCACTTGTGCTGGATGATGGGACGACAACACTCACCATGGTCGTGGCCGATAATCTTGGTGTCGCGCCGGAAGTTCTGGAAGAAGCCAAAACGATGGCGTCGCAACAGACCGGTATTCCCGTCGATCATATGCTGATCTGTTCGACACACACTCACAGTGGGCCGCAGTCGAACGCCACAGAAGGCGTGGAACCAGAAATTGCCTATCGAAAACTGTTGGTCGATGGTTTGGCGAAGTCGATTGTTCAGGCACACGCGGCATTACAGCCGGCATCTGTTGGAACGGCATCACACCCACTGCCAGACGAAGTCTTCAATCGCCGTTGGTTCCTGAAGCCTGGCAAGATGCCACTCAATCCGTTTGGAAAGCTGGACCTCGTCAAGATGAATCCCGGAACCAGCCCCGACGTACTTGATCGACCGGCAGGACTAATCGATCCCGATCTGACCATAATTTCTGTCCAGAACGAACGTCGCAAGCCACTGGCCTTATTTGCCAACTATTCACTGCATTATGTCGGTGGTGTCGGACCCGCAGAAATCTCAGCCGATTATTTTGGCGAGTTTTCGCGACTCATGCCTTCACGTCTCCGAGCTGACAATGACTTCACTGCGATGATGTCCAACGGCACTTCCGGTGATATCAACAACATTCCGTTTCTGGTTAATCGTCCGCCTCGTGAACCTTACGAACAAATCCGAATCGTCGCGCAAAAGGCCGCTGATGCGGCATGGCTGGCTCAACAGAAAATTGCCCAGCACGAGTCTGAGGTCCGGCTGAAAATGTTGCAACGTGAGATTGAATTGAAGTATCGTCGACCAACGGACGAACAGGTCGCCGACGCAAAGATTGTTCTGGCTGCTCCAACTGAGGAAAAAATCAAACGCCTGCCGCCACTGGCACAACACTATGCTCGAAATGTGATTCGAGCTGCCGAACGCCAGGAACAGACTTTAATCGTCAAACTTCAAGCGATTCAAATCGGTGATCTCGTCGTCTGCGGCATTCCGTTTGAAACTTTTGTAGAGATCGGCCTGGAACTGAAAGATACCTCGCCATTCCCGCAGACCATGGTGATCGGCCTGGCCAATGGTCGTTATGGCTATCTTCCGACCCCCGAACAACATCGGCTCGGTGGCTATGAAACGTGGCTCGGGACAAATCACGTACAGGAAGACGCGTCGGTCATTCTTGTCAGTAATCTGCAGGAAATGATGGCCGAACTGAAAAACCAAAAGTGAATGGACTCTACTCTCACTGATGGAGATGGCAAAACGCTTCCGCGCCGAGCAAAAAAAACGCCTCGCTGCGAGTCGCTGGTAAACGTACGGCATTTGTAGAAACGATGTACGTTCTCGATCTGTCCCTCGACCACCGCTGCGCGAACTTGCCGGTCAAACCTGTTACCTGGAGCCGCTATACGAACGTGCTGAAGGAACTGGATGTTAAAGCATCGTGAGCTAAAAAACGCTAATCCGACGATCGCAGAAAGTTGCTGAGCTTTTTAAGTTCGTCGGTCCCAATCAGATCGACGCCGGCAGTTTTGAGTTCCTGCCATAACACGGAGCTCTCTGGCGTGGTCCAGAATCGAACGCGACGACCTTTGGCGTGTGCTCGAGCCACAATGCCGTTCAATTTTTTCCGCTCTGCTTCCGGCATTGTACCGACGCCTCGGTAACGAAAATGTGTTGTCCAATTGTCACTGATCAGTGGAAACAGATCAGCCGATTTGTCGCTGTCGAGATCACTCAATCGGCCATCAATTCCAGCTCGCCGCGGTTCGGATTTTTCAATCTCTTGAATCGGCCGATCGCCGCTGATGATCACCGTGACAGCCTTTTCCGTGTATTCACCAGCTGTTGTCACGGAAACTATGGAGTCATACTTCGCCAGCAACTCATCGAGCGCAGCGTATGCCGCTTTGCCATTTGTCTTGATGTCAACCAGGAGTGTAACTGTTGGGCCATCGTTGTAGACTCGCCCGTCATTGTCCTTCGCACGTTCCTGCAACGGCTGAAGATACAGATTTTCGAGCGTTCGATGTTTTGCGACATTTATGAAATTGTGCGCGACCAGCAACTGTCCCTCGACCAGAAAGACATCCGCCTCGATGCTCGTAAAACCCTCATCCAGTGCATCCAGCAGCGGTCGATCGTGTTCGTAGTCGTTGTGTGCATGGGCGTTTGCCAACGGTTTTGCGGAATCAGTTGCGGCATCCGGTCCTTGAGCATTCAGTGCCACGCTGACCAGCGACAGCACAACGAGGGTGCATATCGGCCAAAAACAATTTTTGATCATCGATTCATTCTCCTCTGCACAGTCTCGGATTCACACGATCCGCAATTTACAACATCCTGCGGGTCCGATACAACCAGTCTCTGTCGCCTGATTTAAGAACTTCCTGTGTTACCAATTCGCAAGAGCCCACTGCACAGAGCCACGCATGACAACCGCCTCAGAAGATCAGCCTCATCCAGCAAATGTCATCAAGGCTTGGGAGGACTTCGTGGAAGAACACGTCTACCCGGAACCTACCTCAAAGGCAAAGAGTGATTACCGCAACTACGATAAGCCCGCACGGGACACCGTCCGCGAATTCTATCGCCAGAACCATCAGCATCAGACCTACGATTTCGTCCGCCAAAAGCGTGATGAATTTCTGCGGCTCGACCGCCGACAGATGAGTATTTTCGAAGCCCTGGATTTTCTGAATACGCTGGTTGACGACTCGGACCCTGATATTGACCTCGATCAGCTTCAGCACCTGCTGCAAACTGCTGAGTCCATCCGCAAAGACGGGCACGAAGACTGGTTTGTGTTGACCGGGTTGATTCATGACCTCGGCAAAGTTCTGTGCCTGTACGGCGAACCGCAATGGGCCGTCGTGGGCGACACTTTTCCGGTCGGCTGCCACTTCAGTGACCGCATCGTGTTCAGTGAATTTTTCGCCGACAACCGCGACCACGCTGATTCAAAAATGTCCCAGCAACTGGGCGTCTACGAAAAGAACTGTGGCCTGCGTCAAGTACTGATGTCATGGGGTCACGATGAATATCTGTATCACGTAATGAAGGACCATCTTCCCGAACCCGCGTTGTACATGATCCGCTACCACTCGTTTTACGCATGGCACCGTGAATTTGAATACGACTGGCTCTGCGACGACCACGACCGAGCGATGCTGCCGTGGGTCCGGAAATTCAATCCGTATGACCTGTATTCAAAGTCGCCGGAACCTCCCGACTGGAAAAAGCTTCGACCATACTATGCCGACCTGCTTGGAAAATATCTCCCGGAGAAGATTGCGTTTTGACGGCGAGCGGTGGGTGTCAACCCACCGGTATGAATGCACTTGACACGCAACCGACTGGAATCGACATGTACCGGAAAGCTGAAGCATTCCGCTCGCCGGGTCGCCACTACGGCTTCATCCGCAGAATTCGATTGTTGCCCATATCGACAATGTAGAGCCAGTCATTTTCCCATGTGACTCCGTGCGGATGGCTGAGCCGAATCCGAGCATCGCCCTGCCC
>JAYVNW010000648.1:0-5390 GCA_043758225.1 Candidatus Kuenenia sp.
GAAGCAGAATCTATGTCGGCGGATTTCAGTTGCGTCAAATCATCGCATAAAGAATTTGTCGCTTGAGCCAGAATCAGTCCGGCGATCTTGCGGCTACGAGCTGCTGGCATACGTCGTTCGACTTCTCGTTCGATCTGCTCCTGAATTATCGTTGAATGTTGTCCATCGCCAGCCATGTGTTCGGTGGCCCCGGCATCCTGGAGGTCATCGCGAATGCGATCGATGGCGATCCTGCCACCGTGGCATTGAATCTCGAATGTGCTCTTCGAAGTGCGCACGATGATAAGATCTTCACTATTCCAGCGACCGTAGTAAATCCGACCCACAGGCATTCCCGGATCTGTAACCGTAGATTGATTCGCAGAGGAACCTGATCTGACTTTACGTCGCAGCCAGATCGCAGCCGAGTCACTGCTGGAAGTCAATTGAATCACCGCGACGGCACCCGGCCCCGGCGAGGTCAGGACTTGAAATTGGCACCCGTGTAAAGCAGCGTTTTGATCTATCGATACCACTCTGTCAAACTCCACGAATCAACTCACGCATCAAATGAAGCGGCAGATTCTGCCACTGACTGCCATTCAGAGTCAGCATCTGAAAACCGAATGCTCACGCGCACTTCAGCACAACCAGCATTGTTGCATAAAGTGCGGATATATTTCCCGATCGACACCCAGTGTGTTTAAAGAAAAGTCTACGAAACCGTCCACTGGCGATTTCTGCTCCAGCCTGACACAGACCGATGCCGATCTTTCGAATACGATCGGCTCAGCGCGACTATGTTACTCGTGCGCATTAGCCACCACGATCGTCCTTTCTGTCGATTCCACAACATTTTGACCAGGAATGGTCATGACCCGACCGTCGGATACTGCTACACCGAGGTCACTGCCGGCAAGATTTCTTGGCTGGACAGTGGCGACGGTCGCCTCACGGCCACGGCTGGTGTTGATGTTTTCGCTACTTCTGGCATGTGCGTCAGTCGGCGTCACTGTGATTCAACTTGAGATTCGTACCAGTCGCACAGATTTAATGAATCCGGCCAGTCCGTTCGCAGCTCGATGGAAACAGTATTCAGAAACATTCGCCGCTGACAAAGACTTGATGGTCGTGATCGAAACGCCTTCCCCGAATGCAACCGTCATCAAACGGGTCATCGATGATCTTGGGGATCGACTGCGACGCGAACCTGAATATTTCGGAAACGTTCAATCCAGCGTCAATCTGAATGCTATGCGCAGAAAGGCTCTGCAGTTCCTTTCGGCTCAGGATCTCCAGAAAACAGCGTCACGAGTCAACAACTACAACACCGTTGTTCGCGACCAAAACTGGAATTATGTCCGCGCGGAGAATCTGGCGTCGTCTCTCCGCAAGACTCTCGTCGCCAAGCAAAAGGACGGAGTTGTACCGGACTCTACCTATAAGTCCATCAAACGCCTGGGCGATAGTCTCTCGACTTTCATGGACCACTCCCTGCAATCGACGAATGCTGAAACTCAATCCTTCATGTCACCGCTGCCGGACCTGATGGACGTCGCGTCAGACCAGAAACTTACAGACGACGCCACAGCCTACGTCTTGAACGACGACAATACGGTCGGAGTTCTGCAAGTGGCCGCCATGCCTCAGAAGAATGAAACAGACGGTACCAGAATCGTGATCTCACGGTTACAGGAACACATAGCGGCGGTTCAGACGGAACGTCAAGCCGACTATCCAAACCTGAAGATTTCACTCACCGGCACACCCGCCCTTGAACATGCCGAAATGCATAGTACATCCGTAGACATGCGGAATGCCGGCATCGTAGCCTTCTTCGCTGTCGGTGGTATGCTGCTGCTTGCTTTCCGAGGCATCCGACACCCAATGCTGGCGTTGCTGACATTGATGGTCTCACTGGCGTGGACATTCGGTGCAGCAACTCTGGTTATTGGGCATCTGAATATCATCAGTGTCTGTTTCTCAATTTTTCTGATCGGTCTCGGCATCGACTATTCGGTGTCATTCATCAATGGCTATCTGGCGTACCGCCAGGAGTTGTTGGAGCTGCCGGAGGCTCTTCGTCAGACGGCAGAAACAACCGGCAAGGGAATTTTAACTTCATCAATCATCACTGCCCTGGCCTTTGCTACGGCACTCGTTACTGGTTTTCCAGGTCTCGCCGAATTGGGTGTGATTTCAGGCATGGGAGTGCTGATCTGTGCATTGACAACGTTTCTGTTTCTCCCTGCACTTATCACGCTCTCCGACGAAGGCGTGGAAGCTGATCAGCTACCACAACCGTTTTCGGCTCCAATGCTGCGAAAGGCGGTGGTCGCATGGCCGGTTGTTTCCATCTCTGTCTGCGCCGTTACGTTGGCGTTCTTTGGTTTTCAGGCGTTTCGTTACTCCGACGGCACAATTACTTCGCGACTCAACTACAATTCCAACCTGCTTGCTCTCCAGGATCCTGAAATTGACGCCGTCAAAGCTGAACGCCGTCTTTCGGAGTCCGGAACGGAAACTGTGCTCTACGCTGTGGCCGTGGCACCCACATGGGAAGATGCGATTTCTTTGCGAAATCGTTTCCTGACTCTGCCTTCAGTTGCCCGCGTCAGCGATGCGGCCAGCAAGTTGCCGGAGACAGCTGATCCGCGAACGATGCAGATCATTCAGCAGTTGCAGCAAACGGCGGCCAATATTTCCAACAGAACTCCATCAATTGCCCCAGCCGATCATACGGCCGTCGGAAGAGAAGTCGATGCACTGTTCGCCGCAGTGAGCAAGTCGACAAATCCAACGGCCCGGGCCGCCGCGAAATCGCTCGACAAATTTCTCGAAGATCTTTCGAAGACTCCTGGTCGTCGTTCCAGCGACATCCTCAGCGCTTATAACGACATGGTTGCCAAATGGTTGATCAATGAATACGCAGACATTGCGAGCTCCAATGACTTTCAGCCAATTGGTTTGCGGGACGTGCCTGCGGAATTGAAGAACCGCTATCTGCGTATTGACTCGGACAATACTCAGCACTGGGCCTTGAGAATCTATCCTAAGAACGACGTCTGGGGTGGAGCGTCGCTGAGTACTTTCGTTGAAGAACTGCGAACCGTGGATCCCGGAGTGACAGGTGTGCCGGTACAGAATCTGGAATCCGCCGGAAGAATGCACACGACCTACGCAAGCATCGGTTTGTATGCCCTGGCTGTGATCTCGATGCTGCTTCTATTCAACTATCTCCGACCCGGCCAGAAGCTGTTGACCGTCGTGCCTCCGATTGCCGTTGCCGCCTTCATTGGTTACTCACTCTTCAAACGCAACGGGACTGTTGATCCATCGCTGCTCGTTATGATCTGCCTGGGACTGGTCGTTTTCATTGCCGCCGTATTGGATTACCGCAACCTGCGCGATACGCTGCTGACATTGGTTCCGGCATTCGCCGGCAGTCTTTTAATGTTGGGCACAATGGTACTTCTGGGTCTGTCTTTCAATCCCTTGAATTTGATTGCTTTGCCACTGGTGTTCGCCATCGGTATCGACAACGGAATTTATCTTGTGGCCGATTGCCGAAGACAAATTGCGGCTGGCAAGAATTCGTTTGAACCCTCTGCAGACATGCTCAGCAGCGTTATAGTAACATCTCTGACGTCGATCGTTGGGTTTGGAAGTCTGGTTGTCGCGTCTCATCAGGGAATGTTCAGCATGGGCATCCTTCTGGCTCTTGGTGTTGGTTCCAGCCTGCTCGTTTCGCTTCTGCTAATGCCTTCGCTGCTCGTGCTGGTGGCACGACATCAACCTGCACCGATGGAGCCGGTTCGCATTATCCGCAAGCCAGATGCATCGACCGAGGAACCCGCGAAGGCCGCGCCACAGCCAAAGAAGAAGGCCGCTTAGCTGGTTTTAACGTTCTCATGAGTTTGTTGAATGAGTTGCATCTGTGGCAGGTTTGAACGATACGGAAATCCAAAACGACGATGAACAGGAGCGATCACGTCGCCTGAGTCTGCAAGGGAAGACTCCGCCCGCTCAAATTGAAGGCTATTCCATCGTCCGCCGACTTGGAATGGGTGCGTACGGAACTGTATGGCTGGCCCGCGAAGACCGCACTGGCCGCATGGTGGCAGTGAAATTCTATCCGCATCAACGCGGTCTCAACTGGTCCATGCTCAGCCGCGAAGTCGAGAAACTTGCGGCTGTCTACACTTCACATAACATTGTGCGTTTGCTGGACGTCGGCTGGAACGCTGAACCGCCCTACTTCGTCATGGAGTATTTCGAAAATGGATCGCTCGGCGGATTTATGGCTCAGGGGCGGCTGTCCATTGATGACTCTGTCCGAATCGTCGGTGAGATTTGCAACGCACTGATTGACGCCCATGGTGCAGGCGTCCTGCATTGCGATCTCAAACCAGACAACGTCCTTCTTGACGGGCAGATGCACTCGCGACTGTGCGATTTCGGTCAGGCGCGAATGTCGCACGAACAAAGCCCGGCCCTGGGCACGCTTTATTACATGGCACCGGAGCAGGCCAATCTGGACGCACTGCCGGACGCTCGGTGGGATGTCTACGCCGTTGGTGCGATTCTGTATCACCTGCTCACAGGAAATCCGCCGCATCGCACCGAAGAGATGCAGCGAAAACTGGAATCGGCCGCAACGCTCAACGAACGTCTGCACCTGTACCAGAAGATCATCACAGACAGCGGCGTTCCGACAGAGCATCGTCAGATCAAGGGCGTTGATGGACGTCTGGCAGGTATTGTGGATCGTTGCCTGTGCGTCGTTCCATCGCAGCGTTTTCCCAATGCACAGGCGATTCGTGATGCTTTGGATGATCGTGAGCGAATCCGTTCTCGGCGGCCAATGCTGATCGCCGGGTTCCTGGCCCCGATCATGCTCATGGCGGTGATGATCCCGATCTTCATGAACGCCATGCGCGGTAATCTCGAGAGTGCTTTGCAGCAAATCGCCAGCCGAGCGCTTGAGAGCGATGCCTTGACGGCTCGTCTGCAGGCCGCAGCGCTGGATCATGAAATGCATGACCGGCTGGAAGAACTTGAAACAATTCTGTCGGATCGAGAACTTTCCGAGGCTCTCGAAGAATTAATGAATCGCGATTCAGACGACATCGTGTCTGAGGTCCGGCAGCACGCGCGTGACGAAAACATAACTGCACCACGCTGGCTGCAATTGCTGAATGACGCATGGGAACGTTCTGCTGCGTCGAATGAAGAGCACGATCGCGGTCCGGACACCAGTTGGTTCCTGAATAATCGCAACGGCATTCAGATCTGGCGTCGAAAGTTCAGCGAAGTGACATTGGGCAAAGACTTTTCTTACCGAGATTATTTTCACGGTCGCGGCGAAGATTTTCCAGCCGATCGAATTCCGGAAGACATTGCACCGCTCG
>JAYVNW010000649.1:0-6959 GCA_043758225.1 Candidatus Kuenenia sp.
GATCATGATGCAGTCCAGGTCTTTAATGGTCGCAGTCCGAAAAAGCCAAAGCCATCGGGTGGCTGGCCGCAGTTTGGATCAATGGTGTCACGCGTTTCCGGACCAGCCACACCCGCAGCGCCACCGTTTGTGAGTCTTTGCTATCCTTGTACTCACGGTCCCTACAATGAGCCTGGTTCGGGATTTCTGGGCACATCACATGCGCCGTTTCGTCCGATGGGTCCGACGAAAGATGACATGGTGCTCAACGGTGTTTCATTGGATCGCTTGTCTGATCGCAAAGCACTTCTCAGAAGTGTTGACCAGCTGCGACGTGATATCGATGTATCGACAACGATGGTTGGCATGGATACGTTCACAGAGCAGGCGATGGGGCTGTTGACGTCGTCTCGATTGGCGGAAGCTTTGGATCTTTCAAAGGAAGACCCACGCATCGTGGAACGCTACGGCACCGGCAATCCCAAAATCTTTATCGATGAAAACGGCGCTCCGCGTGTCCCGCAGAGCCTGTTGGTGGCTCGACGATTGATCGAAGCCGGAGTGCGCGTCGTGACGTTGAACTACAGCAAATGGGATTGGCACGGCGGGGCGAATAATTCGATCTTCAAACGCGAACAGGAAGATTTTCCGGTGTTTGATCAGTGCGTCAGTGCGTTGATCGAAGACCTGCATCAGCGAGGGCTGTCAGATGACTGCGCCGTAGTCATCTGGGGTGAATTCGGGAGAACTCCGAAGATCAGCACGCAGGTTGGTCGAGACCACTGGCCGCAGGTGAACTGTGCACTGATGGCTGGTGGCGGTTTGCGGCATGGACAGGTGATCGGCGCCACAGATCGCATCGCAGGTGAAGCGATTGCCCGGCCTGTAACATTTGGTGAAATCTATGCAACGTTATTTCACCATCTGGGGATCAGTGTCGATCAAACCACGATCGCTGACAACAACGGGCGACCGCAGTATTTGGTCGAAGATGGCGGCAAAGTGATGCCTGAATTTGTGTAGGAGACATTTTCGAAGAAGGTGACAGGCTTTTAGCGATTTGCAGAGCCAATTTCAGCCAGCACTCCATCCCACAATCGAATTCGTTGTTGAATGGTCGTACGTGGACTTAACGGATTGCCGCCCAACTGACAACAACAAGGCCAGCATGGCTGAAAGTTGAGAGATTCGAATCATTGGGGTATTCGGTTTTGGTGCGATTTAGAACTTTGCTTCAGTACCTGTCCGGATAAAATCGCGTACGGCGTCGTGGAACGTACTGCGGCGACATTTGGTTTCATGGAGGGTTTAGTATGATTCGGTATTGGATGTTGGCGTTTGTCTTGATTGGTATAACGACAGGCATATCTGAAGCACGTGGCCGATCTCGCGCTGTGAGATCCTACGGAAATACATGGCAGTCTTCGAGGCCAGCCTACTACACAAACGGAACAACACAGGCTGCTTATTCCACAAGCGGTCAGAGCAGTTCCCAGCAGTTCGTTCAACAGGCAAGCTTCAACAGCACGCTGAGTTCCCCTGTCGTGACGAATAACTCAGTGCAGAGTAATTCTGTGCCGGTTAATCCTGTGCAGGCTAATCCTGTGCAGGGCTATTCAGATCAGAACAATTCGTTGCAGGCATGGGCCGAAGAAGAAGCTCGAATGATGGCAAGCCGCGGCACCTGTGGACACATTCGGCCAGCCCCCATGGGCTGTTTCGTTGGCGTAGGATGCGGAACAACATGTATGGGTTCCGGCCAACTTGTGGCAGAAGCCACCTATCAAGGTAAAACGGTTCGAGTTTGGCAACGTTGATTGCCATCTCGTAGTCGCCGCTCGCATCACGTCATGATATGAACAAAACCGGGAGATGCTCCCGGTTTTGTTGTTCGGCGAATACTTGGTGCAAACCCCGCGTTCACCGTTCCGCTTCGCGGTCGCTGGGCTGTTTCCGCAACTGAACATTCTGCCAGCCTTGCACAACATTGCGATTTCTGCGTTTGCCATCGCCGGATTATAGAGTAAAGTAATGTCCCCTCCTGCGAGCAATGTTCGCAAACACCTGCCCTATACTTGACTCAACGGTGCCGCATCATGGACCGAAAGTGGACACTTTTTGCCATTGCGTTGATAGCGCTGACAAGTTCATCCGCACAGGCATTCGATGAGCATCCCAAATTTGAAACGGATGTTCGCGCAATTCTGAAAGCACACTGCTGGCAGTGTCATGGCAAAGAGGAAGAATTGCAGGGTGGATTAGATTCACGACTGGCGCGATTTTTATTGAAAGGTGGCGAATCCGGCGCAGCTGTTGTGCCGGGGGATCATGCTGCGAGTCTGCTGTATCAGCGAGTCGCCTCAGGTGAAATGCCGCCGGGTAAGAAGAAGGTTTCAGCGGACGAATTGAAAAACATCGCCCGTTGGATCGATGCCGGCGCGACTACGACACGGGCAGAACCGGAGACGCTGGTGCCTGGTGATACCTTTACTGAAGAAGAACGACAGCATTGGTCGTTTCAACCGATCACGAAACCGTTGATTCCCGATGTCTCTCATTCAGAATTCGTGCGAACTCCGATCGATTCATTTTTGCTGGCAAAACTGGAAAGCAATGGTTTAAGTTTTGGTCCGGAAGCCGATCGCGAAACTCTGTTGCGGCGAGTTTATTTTGATCTCACCGGCCTGCCGCCTTCCGTCGAAGCGATTGACAAGTTCGTTGCTGATGAATCACCAGAAGCATGGTTAACTGTTGTTGAAAACCTGTTGAGTTCCACTGCGTATGGCGAGCGCTGGGCTCGGCATTGGCTGGATGTTGCAGGCTATGCAGACAGCGATGGCTACACCACCATGGACACAGAACGCAAGTGGGCGTGGAAGTATCGTGATTATGTCATTCGATCGCTCATCGCGGATAAGCCGTGGAATCAGTTCCTGGTGGAACAGCTTGCTGGCGACGAACTGCTGACTTCGCCTTATCAGGATTTGACTGCCGAGCAGTCTGATCAGCTGATCGCGACCGGATTCCTGCGGATGTGTCCCGACGGAACAGCGGATGGCAGCGTGGATCAGAATGTGGCTCGCAACGACGTCATGGCCGAGGCGATTAAGGTGGCCTCGACATCATTGCTGGGACTCACGGTCGGATGTGCTCAGTGTCACGCCCATCGCTACGATCCCATCAGTCAGGCTGACTACTATCGGCTGCGAGCGATCTTCGAACCGGCGTATGATGTTCAAAATTGGCGAAATCCAAATGCTCGGCTTGTATCACTGTGGTCTGCGGAGACGCGAGCGGCCGCCACGGCTGTGGATGCTGAGCTAACGGAAGTCACAAACAAGCGCAACGAAGAACTGGATGGGATCGTCAATGAAACGTTCGAACGTGAATTACAGAAAATTCCTGCCGATCAACAGCACTTGGCTCGTGCCACTCGCGAGACAGCGAAGGACAAGCGGACAGAAGAGCAGCAGCACTTCATCAAGCAGTATCCGTTTCTCAACGTGGATCGTGGCTCGGTCTATCTGTATTTGCCGGACCGACTGAACGGCTTCAACAAAAAGTGGGACACTTCCACAGAGGAAACAAAGAAGAAACGGCCAGCCGATGATCTGGTGATGTGCCTGAATGAAGTTGCCGGGCAAGTGCCGGTCACAAAACTGTTTTCACGGGGCGACTTTCAGCAGCCTCGCCAGGAAATTGCGCCGGGCGAACTGGCCGTGTTGAATTCGACTGGGACCGAGATACCAGCAAACTTCGCGGAGATTCCTACGACAGGGCGTCGGCTGAAGTATGCTCAGCATTTGACAAGCGGACAGCATCCGCTGGTTGCTCGAGTCCTGGTGAATCGTTTCTGGATGCATCATTTTGGTGCCGGATTGGTCTCAACACCCGGCGATTTTGGTATCAAAGGAGACCGACCATCGCATCCGGAACTGCTCGACTGGCTGGCTCGCGACTTTATGGACGAAGGCTGGACTCTGAAGCGATTGCATCGCATGATTGTGATCTCAATGGCGTATCGGCAGTCTGCCGTCCATCGTCCTGACCTGGATGCTGTGGATGGTGATAACCGTTTGCTGGGACGAATGAATGTCCGTCGCCTTGAAGCCGAGGTTGTTCGCGATGCTGTGATGGCGATCAGTGGTAAACTGGTCAATCAACCGTTTGGCCCGCCAGTGCCGGTGAGTCCCGACGACGTAGGGCAAATTGTGCTGGCGGTTGATACGCGTGATTCTGCAGGCCGGCCATCCGGAAAAGTTGAAGCACTGGGAGACGCCGAATTTCGTCGCAGCATTTATGTGCAGGTGCGCAGATCAATGCCTCTGGGACTTCTGGAACCGTTCGATCTTCCTCAGATGTCTCCCAACTGCGAAAAACGTGCGGCATCAACAGCAGCACCACAGTCACTGTTTATGATGAACAATCCTTTTGTGATTCAGCAGTCTGAGCTCCTTGCGAACAGGATCCGCGCAACTGCGGGGGCTGATTTTGGAGCTCAGGTGACTCTGGCGTGGCGGCTAGTATTCGGTCGCGTGCCATTGGAAAGTGACGGGCAGGCTGGTATTGAATTTCTGACGGTGCCCGATGCTACGGCTGAAACATCGGCAGCTGCATTGAATCTCTTTTGTCATGCGTTACTCAGTTCGAACGGGTTTCTCTATGTTGATTAGCACACGGTCGATTGGCACACGACGACACTGGCTTGGACAGCAGGCCCTGGGCATCAGCAGTCTTGCCTGGGGATGGTTACGGCAGCAGGAATTACATGCATCGCCGCCTAAGCCGCAGCTCGAACCGCTGACGTTTGATCTGAAACCGAAATCACCAGTCGCACGGCCTCAGGCGATGGCCATGATTTCGATGTTTATGCAGGGTGGTCCAAGTCACATTGACATGTTCGACCCGAAACCGGAACTCAGCAAACGACATCTGCAGTCATATACTGGCGACATCAAATACGACAATGCCGGTGAAGCCAGCAGCAGACTGTTCGGTAGTCCATGGCGATTTCGAAAGTATGGCGACTGTGGCATGGACCTCAGTGAACTCGTCCCGCATCTCGGTTCAGTTGCTGACGACATCTGTCTGATTCGATCCATGCACACGGGAGTCAACAATCACGGCGAATCCATCAATGCGCTCAACACAGGGCGACAACTTGCAGGCCGTCCGGCACTGGGTTCGTGGATGTCGTATGGGTTGGGTACGGAACGTTCCAGTTTGCCATCGTTTATGGTTCTCATCGATCCGTCTGGACTTCCCGTGCTTGGCGTCGAAAACTGGCAGAACGGCTGGCTTCCGTCAGTTTATCAGGGCACGGTCGTGCGGTCTCAGGAACCTCGCATTCTGAATCTTGACCCACCGCCGTCACTGCAGGGAAAAGATCAGACGCGGATGCTGGATTATTTGCGTCGAATCAACCAGGCTCATTTAACGCGACATCCGGGCGAGCACGATTTATCTGCACGCATGCAAAGCTATGAACTCGCCGCTGGAATGCAGGTCGCGGCGAGTGAAGCGATGGATATTTCGAAAGAGACTGAAGCCACGCAAAAGTTGTACGGCATCGATAACAAGGAGACTCAGGAATACGGCACGCGATGCCTGATCGCTCGCCGCCTTGTCGAACGCGGGGTTCGTTTCGTTCAGTTGCATACGGGTAATCAAACATGGGACCATCACGGCGGTATTCTCCAGGCCCTGCCTGCCGTCTGCGGTCGAACCGATCAACCAGCTGCCGCGCTCGTGAAGGATCTGAAGCAGCGAGGATTGCTGGATTCAACCGTCGTTCATTGGGGCGGCGAAATGGGTCGTCTGCCGGTCATTCAGAATGAAAAGAATATCGGTCGAGACCACAACACCAACGGCTTCACTATGTGGCTGGCTGGCGGCGGATTCAAAGGCGGCTGCATTTACGGCGAAACCGATGAACTCGGCCACAAGGCCGTCACCGATGTCGTGAATCACTTCGACTATCACGCCACATTGATATATCTGTTTGGTTTGAGTCCCGAGCAGCTTTCGATTGTTCGCCCGACTGGTATCAGCAGTTTGCTGGATGGACAACCGGGATCCGTCGTAGCAAAGATCCTGAATCAGCCGCCAGAGACAGCGACAACCTGACTGATACGCCAGCAAGCGTCAACTGATCACGGCGAGCGGCAGGGGCGTCAGCCTTCTGCGTATTCAACTCGGGATTGTTGTCACGTAGGTCATCAAAAATCGTGCTCGGAGGGCAGCTCGGTGACATAGTCGTGACATCGTCCGCTTTTCGCGAGTGCGGTAGTCGGCGGTCAACTTGCGGGTTACGATCTGAAGTAGTCGCTCGCGTTGTTGTGATTCATCTGGAAGCACAGCACTCGCACCTGAATGCACATTCGCCTGTCTTCTGAGTATTCAATTTCAAGATACCAATCCCGGGCAGTTTACGCCCGAGTTGAAGCGGGAGACGCACTCTTTGTTCCGCACAGAAACGGGCACGCCGTGGTATCGCTTGAACCTTCAATCAGCCTCGCTGTCTTCGGTTTAACGCCGGCAGAAATACTGACTGGTGGTGGACAGTCTGAAGCGAAAAATCTGTTGCACAGACTTGGACTGTATCGGAAAGGAAACTGTACTTGCCACAAAATGCCGACTTCGCCAGCACGGGATGCAGCGTGAACGCGACCAAACCTGATCGTCCCCAATTTCGACTTGCCTCGCGAAACAGCACGATGCCGCTGACGAGAGACTACAGCATGGCAAGAGAAAACGAATTGGCCGGCCGCGAATTGATTGCAGCGGAAAATCATTCCCGTTTTGATTTGAGGGTCCCGATACTATAGCCGGTCGCGAAACTGCCGCCCCATATCAGCGGCGAGACGAAGTACGGCAGACCGGAAAGTCCGGGAGTAATAAACGCAGCTTCCTCAACTGTGCAACCAAAGATTTCGCCATAAGCAAACGGGTAAAGTTCGTGCTCCAGGTCTTCGTCCTGC
>JAYVNW010000650.1:0-2099 GCA_043758225.1 Candidatus Kuenenia sp.
GAAAACAACTGCAGTGAATGATGCCAGTAGAAAGTAGACAGGAAGAGAAAAGAGATAAACAAGACAACTCATCCGGTCGAACGATAAAACGGGACGGAACTCAACAATGAATCAATGAACTGCGTCCCCATACATACATCAAGGCGCGTGGCAGTTCTTCAATACAAATCCGACCCAAACTCACCAGCTCGCCACATTTTCAACGCCGATTTCCACAGTCAATTTGCTGATGACAAATTGATGTCAAAACCTTTCAAAAAGCCTGCAAATTCGTGTTTTGTGGTGTCAAAATTGTCATGAGCAAAATTCTGAAAACGGCTGTTTTTAAAAAGTGAAATTCAGTGGCCTCATCGAGTGAATCCTTGAGTTTGACCGCTGATCATGGTGTTTTGCGTGATTTTGTCTTTGGGGAGGGTGAAATCTAGTGTGCATAATAATGGCTTCCGGAGGAAATTTGCTCATGACAATTTCACAGGGAGGGAGCCATGAACGGCAGCAACTTTTCGGACTATTTTTTAACACCCGAGCAACCCGCACACCGAAGGTATGAAGCCCTTCGTGCGGTGTTTGTTGATGACGAACCGATGCAGGATGTGGCTCAACGATTTGACGTCAATTATGGCACCATTCGAAACTGGGTCAGCGAGTTTTCAAGAACCTGTGAAGCCGGTGAAATCCCCCCTTTTTTGTTTCAGCCAATCGAGGTTCTGGAACGGCACAAACAGACGATGACGTAGATATTCCTGTCGCCGACGTGCAGGCGCTTTCGCTGGAACGAGGCCGACGGCTCATCACGCGGCACGCAGGAATCTTTCTCTTCCTGCCGCTCCTTGCACAGTTGCGATTTGATCAGATCGTCACTGCGGCAGACTACCCCGGAACTCAGATGATTCCGGCGGTGAATGCGCTGCTCAGCCTGTTGACACTCAAGCTGCTCGACAAGGAACGGTTGAGCCATATTGACGACTTCAACTGCGACGAAGCGCTCGGTCTGTTTGCGGGACTCAATATCCTTCCGAAGAAAAGTTATGCCACTCATTATTCGTATCAAACGATCCGCAACAACCAGGTCCAGCTTCTGGAACGCTGGGTGAAAAAGTTGTCGCCGTTGTTGTTTCCGGATGCCGATTCATTCTCTCTCGACTTTCATGCGATCGGACATCGCGGCGACGAAACGGATCTCGAAAATCACTTCCAGCCGATGCGAGGGAAAGCCGGTCCGAGCCTGCTGACCTTCTTTGCGATGGAGCAGAAAAGCAAGGTTTTTTGCTACTCAAATGCAAATCTGACGCGTGTGCAGCAGTCCGGCCAAATCCTGTGCTTCATCGATTTTTGGAGAAAGCTGATGGAGAAAAATCCACAGTGGCTGTACTTCGATTCGAAGCTGACGACATACGAAGAGTTATCGCAGATCTCACAGAAGAACGATGTTTCATTCGTGACTATTCGCCGTCGTGGCAGCAACATTCTGAAGCGTCTTGAGAACATGCCTTCGAGTGCGTGGCATGATGCCGTAATTGATATTCCCAAGCGTCGTCATCAAAAGATTCGCTACATTGATGAACACATCAAACTGTCCGGATACGGTGGCACAATTCGACAGGTCGCTGTGACTGGTCTTGGTCGCAAACATCCGACACTGTTTCTGACAAACAACGACAAAGTGACGGCGCGGGATCTCGTGACAAACTACGCACGACGGAATGGGATTGAAGATGCGCTTGGGACCAGTGTGAACTTTTTTCACCAGGATTGTCTGTCGAGCGAAGTGCGCTTGAATGTCGATCTTGATACCGTCATGACCGTGCTTGCGAACGGCTGCTATCGCTGGCTGGCGCACCAGCTTCACGGCTTTGACCTGAGTAAGCCCAAGGCCGTGTATCGCAAGTTTGTTGAGACGTCTGGCGCGGTTGAGATCGCCCCTGGAAATCGTCTCGTCGTGTACCTTGATCGCCGCTCTCACAACCCGATTTTGCGGGAGGCAAATCTCGACAAAGATCACCCAAAAATACCCTGGCTTGCGAATCTCAAGCTGGAATTCGTGTTTTCATAATCCCAGCAAAAGTGTCATGAGCAAATCGCTTGTGGAAATCGGCGTT
>JAYVNW010000651.1:0-4722 GCA_043758225.1 Candidatus Kuenenia sp.
AAATGAAGTGAAGGGCTTCAAATACTGGTTCGGTGCAAGTGACGATGACGCCATTGCACGACTGATGCATGAACTGGCGGACTTATGTAACGAAGCCGATTATGTTGCGATCATGTGAAATGTGCTGGAGGGGAAGGATCGGTCGGTGTGGCGTTCTACACATAACTCGGAGGTGCGGTTCAGAGCGACTTGAGGAAAGCCATCAGCGAAGGATCGTCGTGCCACGGCTTTGTTGTTGCAGATCCTCCCACTTCGCAGGCCGCCAGTGCCTTGGCTTTTGCTTCCAGATCGATCTCAGCGTAAATATTCGTCGTCTCAAGGGAGACATGGCCCAGCCAGGCGCGAATTGTGTTGATATCAACGCCCGACCTGAGTAGATGCGTGGCAGTGGTGTGTCGGATGATGTGCGGGCTGATACTCTTGCCTGCCAGCGACGGTGCGACGATTGCGGCTCGGCGAGCATGTCGCTGAACGATGTCGCGAATCCCGAATCTTGATAGTGGTCGTCCGTAACGATTGAGGAACAGAGGCTCTGTCGCGGATCGCTTCTGGATCAGATGAGCGAGTTCGCTCATCGTCTTTTTCCAGAGCGGACAAAATCGTGCTTTGCCCCCTTTACCGCGGAGTACCACGATACCGGAGCCACTCAAGTCATTTTCGATATCACCAATGGCGACCCCCACCACCTCGCTCGCACGAGCACCTGAGTTATACAGGAACAGGAGAACTGCATGATCGCGCCGCCCCTGATTGGTGGCCGGGTTGGCTGAGTCCAGAATCGCGTCCATTTCGTTTTTTTCGAGGTAAGAGACTGGATTCCTGTCGGCACGTTTAAATGGCACCATGCGAACTTCCCGGCACGACGGAATGAGTTCAGGGTTGTGGTCACCAACATATCGTGCGAAAGCATGCAGCGCAGCAAGTCTCTGGTTCCTTGTCCGAACGCTGCAGTGACGTTCGGTCTCCAGATGCCAAAGAAACTTGCGCACGCAATCGCCGGAGATGTCCTCCACCAATAATCGATCGTTCGGCTTCCGAATATCTTTCGAGACGAACGGGATCAACAGGCAAAACGTGTCGCGGTAGCTTTGTTGCGTATTCCGCGAGAGATTTCTTTCTGAGATGAGATGTTCCAGCAGGAATCGGCGAATCCACATGCCCAGCATGACATCATTCATCGGATGCCTCCGGCAGCGCGTAACGCTGAAAACATTGACTTGCTTCCCTCATGAGTTCCTTTGTCATCTCGAGATATCGTGTTGTTTCCTGAAGACGTGCGTGACCGAGATACGTGGACAAGTGCGGGAGCAACGTCTGCGCGTTCTTACCTTCCCGATACCACGTCACCAACCGGGTAATCGCGAATGTATGCCGGAAGTCGTGACGTCTTGGCTGGTACCTTGCCGTTTTTTCGCGGCAGACTTTCGCTTCCGCTCGCAACCGATAGAAGACAAGTCGAGCAGTCTGATGTTTGATGGGCTGACGATTCCGGCATGAAAGAAACGTCGATCCATCGGTGACTTCCCACGAACCCCACTGCCAGGCGAGGTAACTGCGTAGAGCTTTCGTCAGGTCATCGCCGACCGGAACCAATCGTGACTTAAAGAACTTCGTTTCCCTGATGGTTATGATCTGGTTGTCCAGGTCAACGTCTTTCAGCTTCAGTCGAGTTGCTTCACCAATTCGGAGCCCCGTCCCATAAAGCAGCAAAATCAGAATTCGTGCAGTTTGCGGTTCCACGAGCCAGTCTGATTGGTGTCTGGAGTCAGCTGCGTCCAAGAGGCGTTTTACTTCAGCCACTGTGTAAATGTAGGGGTCGAATTTCTTCGGCTTTCGCGGCAGAACTTTCGGCAGAGGGCAAGTTGTCAGGTGCTTGCGATCAATCGAATAAGCGAAGAACGGACGAAGTGCATGGTATTTGGCAAACCAAAAGCTTGTAATGGATCCCGGTTTTCCATCGAGATGAAGCCGAACCTGTTTGGGCGTGATCAGGTTGAGATTGATATCGCCGACTTCACCCAGAAAAGCTCTCAGACGCACTGCCGGGCTACGGAAGGACATTCCCAGTGATCGTTTATATTCGACGTACTCATCGATAAGGTTTGCCAGCATCACATCACACCTCCCAAATAAAGCCTCGAAACCTCCCGCAGACCAGCAAAATCGCCGATTGCGATGACAGGAGTTTGATACTGGTCTGCCTGTTTCACATACGAAACAAGTTCGGACATATCCAGTGCAGCGACCTGCCGCAGGGCAGGCATATCGACCTTCGCGTACATCCTGGTCGCAGCTACCGAAACATGTCCAAGGTGATCGCCAATTTCCTTTGAGGGTCAACCCTCGGGATAACAGATGTGTTGCGCAGGCATGACGTAAGGAATGTGGGCCGCGATGAGTGAGGGCAGCATTCACTGCTCGCATTCGCTTCTGAACCATTGCACAGAGACCGCCTCGGCTCAAGGGCCGGAACGGCTGACGCAGGCTCAGGAACAACACGCGATGGCTTGACTGTGGCCGAACGTCTTTCAGATAGCGAAGAATTGCATTGCCGACTTCTTGTTCTAAAGGGTATTCCTGTGCCTTTCGCGACTTTGTACGACGGATGAGAATGCGATCATGCTCCCAATCCACGTCATCCAACCGCAGGAGACGAACTTCGCTCAATCGAAATCCGTATACGGCAAACAGCAGGAGCATAGCCCGATACCGAATCTGTACCGGTGAAATTCCAGACTCGTTTGCCAATAGTTTGCGAACATCGTCGCGACTGGGGCCTTCCGGAATCGCTTCGTTAGAATAGAGTCGCGGCGCTCCGATACTCGACGCAATGTCGAGTGTCCACCCCTGTGATGCAGCGTACCGAAAGAACCCACGCAAACCCTGGACATGAAATGAGATTGTCGTCCGTTTCCAGCTGTGGCTTGCACACGCTCTCTGATAAGCACTGATCTCTTTGACTCCCACCTGTGACAACGGCAAGCCCTGTACATTCAGCCAATCAAAGAACAACACCAGGCTCTTTTGACGGTTCTCGATCGTGGCCTCGGCAAACCCACGCTCAGTACGCAGGTACGAGAGGAATTGCTGCAACTCGCCATGAAACGGCCGTCGCGATTCGCCGGTGTCGAGCCGATTCAAAAAGCTGAACCACTCCTTTGCCACGAATAAAAAATCCAGCTCCCGGAATCGGCGCGACTTCTCAGAACTCCCTCGATCCGGCTCATTCTGAATCCACTGCCTGGCCGTCGCAGAAAGCTGGTCGATCGAAAACTTCTCATCGCCGTCGAGACGGACATTGCGTGCAACATTCAAGAGAAGTCGATTCACGCCATGTAGTCGATCTTGGCTGTACCCACGCTCCTGAAGATGCAGAAGAAACCGTTCGCGTTCATCGGCATATGGGGCACCTCGGTATCTCTGGACGTCCCGTTGACTTTTCAGCAGTGTCTCAAACATCGAACTTGTGGTGCCTCTGGTTATGTGATCATTCAGCCCAGGCAAAAGACCACTGCGCAGCCAAATGGTTCGCAGAATTCACATAAGTTCCACCGCAACATAAGTGAGCCAGTTCATGAGCCAGCACTGCAAAGCGTTCGGCTGAATCCAGATCCAGTGCAATCGCGATTTCGCCTTTCCGCGAGACGCCTTTGGCTCCGCCCTCCAACACTTCGTACTTGAGAGCAATTCCGTTTGCACGAATCAGCTCTTCGAGAGAGTCGAGAAGTTGTCCGGGTTCGCCTCCGATCTTCGCAAATTCCGGCAGCTCATCTCCTTCGGTCTGAGTGACATCAAAGACATGGACAATCTTGAAACCCATGATGGAGCGTTCACCCTTGCCGTCAGCTTCCTGTGATGGTCCAGAGTGCTGATCATTCGAGTCATCCCGCTTGCGATAAACGAGCGGTGCCATGATCCCGCTTCCTTTTTCACCTTTTCGAACATGTCGTCCCTGCTTCAGCCAGCGTTGAAATCCCGCAACGAGTGTTGCCTCTGGGTTCTGCACCACGATCAGCAGATTGTTGGTCCATGAGTAACTGTGGAAGCGACTCATCGAATCCAGATACCGTAACAGTGAATCGCTGCGCCCTGCCTTGAGTTCTTCCTGCAACGCTTTGATTGCTTGATCTGCCAGTTGTTTGGCTTCGTCTTTCTTCATGTTCCTTCTCCGAATCGTTGAAAGCTGCATCCGACATTTGCAGCGAATAGATGAGATTCGGGCCTGCCGGCGGCCCGATTTTCGAGCCAGACACGGCAAGTCAAGGTGGAGTCTTTCGCGCAGCGAAAGCAGCAGCGGACGCCAACGGCGGTAGCGGACCTTGACGCCGTGGCATAATGAGAAGGGCCGAGCGGAAGTCCCCCTCCGTGATGTTGTTCAATTCCGAATGCTGACTGACGGCAATCGGAGATTCGAACTCACTCTACCAATGAGAATCGCGATAGATGCTCATCGAATTAACACTGTAGAACCCGTCGTCATGTACTTCTTCACTCTTCTCAGTGCGTTCGATTCCGTCAGGTGCGTAGGTTTTCTCTTCCCGCACGAAGTCACAGCGAACAGGACCACCGGGCATGGAGCCCAGTCGTTCGCAGCAACCTGCAGATGGAATCAGCGGGCTGATGCGTTTCCCGTCCTTTTCAAACCATATTCGTTCGACCCACGTATAACCGTGGTCCGTTCTGGGATAGGTATCTCGATGAATCCGCATGATGACCATAGAA
>JAYVNW010000652.1:0-6045 GCA_043758225.1 Candidatus Kuenenia sp.
GAGTACGCCCGCGACGTCGTTTATACGATCCAGACGGTTTGCGATGAAGCCAACGTAGCGCATCCGAACATCATTTCGGAAAGCGGCCGAGCGATTTCGGCGTTTCACAGCGTTCTGATTTTTGGTGTGCTGGGTGTGTCGCAGCAGGGAGAAAACACTTCGGAAGCCGCATTAGCTCCATCGGAGGACGCTGAACAGTCGCTGCATGACCTGTATCAAAGCTACAAAGGCGTCAATCAACGCAATGTCCTTGAGTCGTACCACGACGCGCAGACGTCGATTGATACTGTGATGACGCTTTTCAACACGGGTTATGTTTCGCTGGAACAGCGATGTCTTGCGGAGAACATTTACTTCGCATTGTGTCACCGGATCTGGCAGATCACTGGAACTCTGGACTACGTGCCGGAAGAACTTGAGAAGTTAGACAAGGTTCTGTCTGATAACTACTTCTGTAATTTTTCACTGTTTCAGTCGTGTCCGGATTCCTGGGCAATTAAGCAGTTATTCCCTGTGATGCCCATTCATCAGCTTGATAGCCGACCAACTCGCCACGCCGTTTTAAGCGACATTACCTGTGACTCAGACGGAAAGATTGATCAGTTTATCGATCGTCGTGACGTTCGCCGGACCTTGATGCTGCATGAATACAATGGCAGCCCGTATTACCTTGGTATCTTTCTGATTGGGGCGTATCAGGAAATTCTGGGTGACCTTCACAATCTGTTCGGTGACACCAACGCTGTCCATGTAGACCTGTCGCCATCTGGTGAAGTCATCCTGGACACCATCATCAAAGGTGAAACCGTCAACGAAGTTCTCGATTATGTTCAGTTTCGTGGTCGAGATTTGATCAATCGCTTGCAGGCCTCGGTGGAGGTTGCCGTGCGAGAAAACCGTATCGATCACAACATGGCCGGTCAGTTTGTCAAGTTTTATGAAGAAGCGTTGAATGGTTACACCTACCTGGAAGAACCCGACGGCGAATAGTTTTGAAGTTTAATTATGGGTCGCAGTCCTTCTTTTAACGAAACTCGAATCGTAACCTTCGGCGAGATCATGGCCCGGATGGCACCATCCGGAATGCTGCGACTGAGGCAAGTGCTACCAGGCGCGCTCGATGTGACCTTTGCCGGCGCAGAAGCGAACGTTGCTGCCTCACTGGCATTGCTTGGATGTCGAGCCGACTTTGTGACTGCGCTGCCAAATGGACCACTGGCCGACGGATGTCTGGGCAGCCTGCGAAATGTTGGCGTGGGTGTCGATCATATTCGAATCACGGAACACGGCCGGTTAGGAATTTACTTCGTCGAGATGGGCGCAAATCAACGTCCGAGTCGTGTGTACTATGACCGCGATTATAGTGCCATCAGTCAGGCTTCAGCGAATGATTTTGACTGGGACATGATCCTCGCTGGTGCTGCCTGGCTGCATTTGACAGGTATCACGCCGGCACTGTCAAGAATGGCAGCGGATACAACCATGCACGCTGCGAGAGCAGCCCGCGATCGTGGTGTCCCTGTATCATGCGACGTTAACTTTCGCGGCAAACTCTGGCGATGGGATTCAGAACGAACGCCTCAGCAACTTGCAGGCGATGTCCTGTGTGAACTTATTCCGTTGGTGGATTTGCTCATGGCGAGCGAAGAAGATTTTGGCCTGGTTGGAGTCACGGCACCTGTGTCTGCCAAAGTTGCGCCGTCGGGAGCAGGCCTTGACACTGATCGAGCGGCAATGATGGCTCGCAAGATGGCGATCGCATATCCGAATCTCCGTATGATCGCGACAACGCTGCGAGAGAATATCTCCGCCAGCCACAACAACTGGGGCGCGATGTTGCTGGATATCGGGAGCGATACCGTCTATCTCGCTCCCGTACAGAACGACGCATACGGGCCATACGAAATCCGCAGTATCGTTGACCGTGTTGGTGGCGGTGATGCATTCGATGCAGGATTGCTGTACGGGCTGACGCGGCCGGATTTTTCGCTTCAGACCGCGTTGGAATTTGCGACTGCAGCGTCATGCCTGTCGCATTCGGTTGTGGGGGATTGCAATTTTGCGTCGCGCGATGAGATCGAAGGTCTTATGAACGGTGCCCGATCCGGGCGAGTCGTGCGATAAGGTTAGCGGCAGTAAAGCAATTGCCAGCCGCTTGATGCAGGACGGTAAAACAAAAACCGCCGCTTGCCCAATGACAACTCCTCTGGCGTCTATCGCAAATTGGACGCGGGGACAGCATGATGTTGTCGAATCCGGTCGTATTTTGGTCTCACGCCAACAATCGAATCACAACAGTGGTTAGTTGGCGTGATTGCAGCTAGACTATGCCGCTTGAGCCATCAACACTTTTTGAGCTAGTTCTGCAATGACTTCCGAAAACACACCTGAATCGAACAAATCTACACTTGAAACACCTCAAATCGCTGCGACTCGCTCAAAAGAGATGTATGTCGTCAGTCGGGCGAATGCGGTTGTGGCAGCGGCGATTGCCGATCAACTGCGAGGCCAGGAAATTCTGGTTCTGGACCTGACCCGTATCACGTCGATTGTGGACTTCTTTGTCATCGCGACAGGGACCAGTCACCGTCAGATGCACGCTATTGCAGACGAAGTCAATCGGAAACTGAAACGCGAAGACGGCAACCGTCGGTTAAGTATCGAAGGCTATCGAACTGAGGGTAACTGGATTCTGACTGACTACGGCGATGTTGTACTGCACGTCTTTACCGCCGAAGGCAGATCACTCTACAATCTGGAACAACTTTGGGCCGATGCTCCGCGCATCGACTGGAAGGCTGAAGCTCCGCCGTCGACACGTGTTCTTCAGTCCGACGTTGCAGTCGAATAGACGCTCGGGAGTTTCTGTCGAGGAATGTATTTGATGGATCTCGACAGGATTTTGCCGGAATGGCGCCAATTGCAGGCAGCCTCCCGTGAGGTTCGCACGAGGGCTTGGGCACCTTATTCCGGGTTTTACGTTGGGGCTGCGGTTTGGACTGGTGATGGCAAAATTGTCGTCGGCTGCAATGTTGAAAATGCATCCTACGGCCTGTCAATTTGTGCTGAACGTGTCGCAATCTCTTCGGCCATTGCTCAGGGGCATTCCAGATTTGACGCGATCTGTATTTCATTGAATAAAAGTGCTGTGCCGTGCGGCGCGTGTCGACAGTTTCTGGTCGAATTCAACCCCGATCTGTTAGTGCTGCTCGACGATACAAGCCGGCCTGATGATCAACCGCCTGAGGCAGTTCTACTGAAAGAACTTCTGCCTCGGGCATTTCGGCTTTGATTATGAAATTGCCAACAGGCCGTCCTGGTTTTGGACTTTATTCAAAGCTGACAACGTACGAAGAATTGTCGCTCATCGCACCGAAGAAACATAAATCAGGACGTTCATCTGTTGGTGTGGCAAACCAGTGGGCGGGGGAGCCCGGCTAACCAGATTTCCCTCCCCGCGTCAGTTGTATTCTTTCCTGCTGATCGCCCCAACAGCCGAAATTGTGATGGAAAAATGCCAGAATCCACTCATCCGTGAGCGCCAAAGGAGGGTATTCAATGACTTTCGACGAGTATTTGTGCGGTATTCCGTCACAGTGCCCAATATGGGGTTGCTATTCTCATTGCAGACGGATAGCGTCACCCAATCTGAGTTTGATAACAGCTCCAAAAGTCGTTTGAACCGATAGTGTGGGCCACAAAGCATTCTTGAAGATGATCAAATCTGAACCTGAGTGTTTCTTGCAGCATGCATCTTTGTTTAATGGAAATTTGAGTCTTCGAATTCAGTCTTTTTGAAGGCTGCCGTGTGGTAGCAATATTTTGTTTGGGTAGCTGCAAAGCTCAAGGGTTTAGTGAATGAGTAAGAACATTTTTGTTGGTAGCTTGGCTTGGGGAACGACGTCAGAAGGAATCGAGCAGGCATTCGCTCGATTTGGCGTTGTCACTTCTGCGAAGGTCATCAGTGACCGCGAAACCGGTCGTTCGAAGGGATTTGCTTTCGTTGAAATGGAAACTGGTGGTGACGAAGCAATTAAGGGACTGAACGGATCAGATCTGGACGGTCGTCAGATTGTTGTCAACGAAGCACGGCCGCGTGAAGAACGAAGCGGCGGCGGCGGTGGTGGTGGTGGCTACGGTGGCGGCGGCGGTGGCCGAAGTGGCGGCGGCGGCGGTGGCTACGGTGGTGGTGGCGGCGGACGCAGTGGCGGCGGTGGCGGCGGACGCGATCGTTACTAATCTGCTTCTGACGGGAACCAGAATCTGAAGACATAACCGTGGAAGCGGGAAGTCATCAAAATACAAAAGGGTGGTGAATCGATATGATTCACCACCCTTTTTTGCCTGCGTTGCGTCATCACATCATAATCGTTTGGGCTCGGTCAGGTCCCACAGAGACCAATTCCACCGGTTTACCAACAAGCTGTTTGACGTCGTTGACGTATTGTTGAGCACTTGCCGGCAGATCTGCAAACTTCGTGATGCCGGTGATATTATCTTTCCAACCGGCAACTCGACGCAGCACTGGTTTGGCAGCCGCGAGGTCCTCGCAGCGGCTTGGCATGTCGCGGGTGATCTGGCCGTTGATGCTGTAAGCTTCGCAGATAAACAGCTCATCGAAACCACTCAGCACATCCAGCAAAGCGACGGCGATCGAATCAACGCCACTGATCCGCGCGCTATAGCGAGTTGCCACGGCGTCCAGCCAGCCGCAGCGGCGAGGCCGGCCGGTGACGGTGCCAAATTCATTGCCCGCAGTGCGAATTCGCTGGCCAATTTCGTTGTCGAGTTCTGAAGGAAACGGTCCGCCGCCGACACGTGTCGTGTAGGCCTTCGCGACGCCAATCATCTTTTTGATCTCGCGTTCCGGTACACCGCTGCCGCTATGAATACCGCAGCCGGAACTGTTGGACGACGTGACATACGGGAACGTGCCGTGATCTACATCGAGCAGACTTCCCTGAGCCCCTTCGAACAACAACCACTTGCCGTTTTCAAGAGCATCCAGCAGATAGGTTGTGGAGTCTGCCACCATCGGGCGAATTCTGTCAGCGGCCGTTGAGTAGTCTGCAATGATCGCATCGACATCCATCTGTTCGCCATCAGGATTGAGAGCGTTCAGGATGATTTGCTTGAAAGGAACGATTTCACGCACCTTTGCGGCGAACGCGTCACGATTGATCAGGTCCCCGATGCGAATCGCATGAGACCGTCCGACCTTGTCACGGTAACATGTGCCAATACCACGCATCGTGGTACCGATTGCGGCAGCTCCGCGAGATTTCTCCAGCGCGGCTTCTTCAAGCAAGTGCCAGGGGCAGATCACGTGAGCGCGATCACTGATCATCAGGCGGCCGCTGCAATCGTGTCCACCGGCTTTTAGTCCGTCAAGTTCTTTCAGGACCGCATGAGGATTCACAACAACGCCTGGTGCGATTACGGATTTCACGTGGCTCTGCAGGATACCGGTCGGCAGCAGGCTGAGCTTGTAAGTATGGCCGTCAAATTTGACCGTGTGACCGGCGTTGTTTCCGCCTTGATATCGCACGACGATGTTATGTTTTTCTGTCAGCAGATCGACGACCTTGCCTTTGGCTTCGTCACCCCACTGTAGTCCAATCACTGATGTTGCCGGCACAGAATCACTCTCAAAGAAAAAGAACCGCTTCCCCTGAACGCCGCTGTCGAGACTGCGATGCGGCCGTCGCAAAAAGAAACCGGACATCGGTACACACCGACGTCCGGTCAGGAGGCGTGCAAATTGTACAGTTCAACGACGATTTCAAAAGCGGGGAAGCCTGTTTTTTGCGAGACGGAACAGAGCGGAACAATTTGGAAGGAATTGCAACGGTTGACGGTCAAAAAACTTCGCTTTGTTGCGGATCTCACCCTGCCACATCTAACGCGTTACTCACGAACGCAGAAATGCGTCCATCAACCCGCCTTCAATCGAATCGAATTTGAAAGCAATCCCCAGAGATTCACGGAGGATACTGACGACACGGCGATTTCCACCTCGACGCACCGATAGTGCTGCTTGTGATG
>JAYVNW010000653.1:0-5701 GCA_043758225.1 Candidatus Kuenenia sp.
AACCGAGCATCGACAATCGGACTGGATTCGTCAATGCGACGACCTGCACGACCTACCAGACGATGAATAAACTGCATCAGATGTCTTTCATCGGCAAACCGAATGTTTGTCGTTTCCAGAACACCCTTGCGCTCAACAAGAACTCGATCAGGACCATTGATCAGAATGTCTGTTACCTGTGGGTCAACCATCAGGGATTCGATCGGGCCGAAGCCGTAAATCTCGTCCATGATCTCGCCGACCATGGTTTCACGTTGCTGAGTGTCGAGATGCAGTGACTGGCGAGTACACAAATAGTCGGCCAGCGACCGCAGTTGTCCGCGCAAATCGCTCTCTGACAAATCGTCGGCTTTGTTAAAATCGATCACATCGACCATTTGACGATGCAGCGACGTTTTCAGCTTTTGAAAGTCCCGGACCGTGTTGTCCGATGTGTCAGTTGCAGCAACCATGGAGGACCCTCAGTTCGGAAGAATTTCTGCGTTACCGTGCCAATGGTTGGCATGATTAGCAAAGCGCAATGGACCGACGTCTGTTATCGAATTAGAAGTACCGAAGAATTCAGAATCCCGAACACTGCCATTGAAGGTTGCGTGGTCAGAGAATTGGAAAGAAACGGCAGAATCTGCACGACAATCAATGAGACAGTCGCACGCTGTAAACATAGCGGTTCAAAGTTGCCAGGGGAGACGACGACATAACCGCTGTAGAGGTTATAAGTACGCAGGGCTGCAGAACAACACGGACATCACCATTCAGTAAAACTCCGCACGCCATGATTCTGGCTGCAACCGCTCGGTCCAGTTGAATCGTCGAAAGTGTCGACTTAGCCGCCGACGTTGCCGAGGTGTTGGTTTTTGCCTGCCCTATGGTTGGATTGCAGAGGCACACGATAAACGATTGGCCTGTGTGCGACTGCAGCCACGCTGCAACATCCGCGCACTCCAACCGAGAGAGCGTTGCTCCCGAAATCGTGGATGGCAATGAAAGTTGGTTCAGACCAAGGCTCTGCAAATCGGCGGACGATACACCATCCTGCATCCAGTTGACTGCCTGCGACGAACTACCGGCTGGAGCGACGGCGGAAAACTTTAGCGGAACAAAACTCTCTGCGCTGCCGCCGGCAGAATTAGATGAAAGTGTCATCGTGATCTCTGGTAATCCATCCGGTCCTTGCACAACAGAGTGTGATTCCGGATTCCATGTGAAGTTATCGAAGCCTTTGCCATTTTCAATTTTTTGTGACCAAATCCCGCCAGCATTCAACGTTGCTGGATCAGCGGTGCCTTGATCGACAATACCAAACGGCAACAAAGGGATCGTGAGTCGTCCGCCAGGCAGGAATCCGACCGGAGCATGTTCGATACTGGCAGCGGCAGACACACCAATTCGAGCATTCTCTGCGTTTGTCAGTCCGCTGAAGAACATTCGTACCTGATCGTTACCGTGACTCTTCCCGTAGGTAACACGGATTTCGTTTGGGACAGGGGCCGTTGGCTGAGTCCATGCGGTATCCGCAGGATTTGTTTCCGCGTGAGAGTCAAGAAAATCGATATCTCCATCATGAATAATCGCTGCCAGAGACGGATCACTGGCCTGTCGAAGATGATCCACCACGGCATTGCGACTACGAATCGCCCGACCCTCATTTTCGAAGGGCTGCTGCCATATTCGCAGCATGTCGTCTGACAAATAGGCATGACCGCCTGCAATCACAGCTGATTCCGCATGGCGCCGAGCTTCGGTTCTGACACACGACAGCCAGATCACATTGAAGACACCGGCGACAATAACCAGCATTGCCATCAGCACCCAGACGCTCCACAGCAGCATGACCCCTCGACGGGCACCAAAGACGCGGTGTTTTCTCGCGGGCAAACGATCCTGCAGATTCTGTGGGGGGATATTTTGCATTTCGAGACCTGGATGGGCGACACGGCATTCGCTGTCGGCCTGTTACTGAAGATTCGGGAACAGCACCAGCATCCGGGGCCATGCCGCTCATAATGAAATTACAGAGCTCCGGACCGTGCAGGCTGTTGCTGCTGAGTTAGATCATTGCTGGTTGATGGTGCTGCGTCTGTTTGTGATCCGCCGACCGAACCACCAGTGCTCTGCAGTTGTGAGCCACCGTTATCGCTGCCGCTGCCGCTGCCCTGATAATCAACTCGTTCGCCATCGCGCCAGAATGAGGCAGAGCGACCAACTCCGTGATACTGCTCGGTCTTGAAAGGTTTCTTCACTTCAGGCTCGTCGGGCAACCCAAGCAATTGTTCAACCGTTACGCGATCATTTTCCGTCTTTATGTTGATTCCACCAGTCCCAGAGCCTGTGGGATTGTAGGTTAAGGCGATACGGCCTTTCTGCTGAGCCAGCAACATGATGCGTGCCTGGTCTTCATCCAGTTCAAGTGTGACCGTTTGATTTGATCCGCCACCCTGCAAGATAGTCGATGAACTTCCATTGCGGTTAACAGCGACAACTTTAGCACCTTTGAACAACGTTACTGTCATACCCCTGCGACTATCCGCATCTGACCCGCCGGTCGATTGCAGACGATTGCCTCCACCCGCGTCAGTCGTCATATAGACATCAACAAACTGTCCGGGCTTAATCATTCCGCTGAGAACTGCCGTTGGGTCATCAATGCTGATTGGCACCGCACGCATTCCGTCCTGAATCTCCAGGCTTGGATAGTCACCAACTGCATAAAACATAGAGCCCTGGAGTGGAACGGCCGATGGAATTTTTGCTTTCGCAATACGCCCGACAAGAGACTCCAAGCTTCTGATTGAGTCGGGAGCAAGTTTCGTATCGGCACCAACCGGACCATTGCCGATGTGCTTCATTGTAATCACCGTACCGGGCTCAATTTCAGTGATCGCCATCGGCATCGTACGCGCCGGAATCGGCGGGGCCACAACGACTTCAGTCGCCCAGAGCTTCTTAAAGAAAAATGTTACCGCCATCAGACAGATAAAGACAAAGGCAACAAGGGTGAGCAACCACGGAGTAAGCTTCACAACAGTTCTCCAGACTAAGTCAGTTCAACACAGGGGAAATTCGTTTGTGATGAAATTGTTGGTCGATCAGTTTGGACACCAGGCGACGTCTGATCCCTGCACATTCCCTGCGCAGTGACGATTGCAAAATTCCAAGTGCAATTTAATTTCAAAACGAGACAAGTTGACACGTGTTGCGAACCTTTAGACAGAATCGCAACACGTTTGATCAATGTACCTGAGTGCTGTCCACCTGGCTGGTTCGTTCCATTACCATCGCTGCATCGCAATCGATATAGCGGTGAGCGACGCTGAATCCGGTCATCCACAACAAGTCTGGACACGCATTTCGCATCGGAACCTGAACATGAATGTGCCCCAGATCGGAGGCATAGGCACCAGGAGTAATCGTGATCACTGACTGCTGGGCCAATGATGGCCCCAACAACTGTTCCACGCGAGACTTGATCTCTGTTTCTGCAGTAGTGGATGGAACTCCGCAGATGCTTAACATGCGAGCCCCGTTCTGTGCCGCATTGGCAACACGGGTCTGCGCTGACATCAGCATCGAGAATTCAACAATTGAAAAAACAAGAAGCAAAAAGATCGGCAGAACAAGAACCAGCTCCATTGACAGGATCGCACCTTTGCGATTTGAGGCTTTGGAGCAAAAACATTTCATGGGCCGAACTCACTATGAATGACCTGATAGACGTTGGAACATCTGCTTTGCTCGATGATCGGCAGAATCTGCCGATCAAATGAAGCGATTTTCCGGGCGACGCTATGACCCCGTAGTTCCGAATAATTGCAAAGCCAGCACACACCAGGTCGCCAAAGCCACTGGCAACGCAAATGCCATAACCCGACGCTTCTTTCGCTGATCGGTCGTTTCACCTTTGCCCTTGTGGTCCTTTGACATGTACTGTTCCTGGGTTCGGCGAAGACCTTTCGAAAGCAATCCAAAAGCTACAATCCCGATTGTTCCCGTCGTGACAAAGATCAGACTGATAAACAGGACTTTCAAAACCATCAGCCAGCCGAGCCACGTGCCCAGCGCAGCCACGAGTTTTACGTCACCACCACCAGCGGTGGCGATCATCCACAAAACGAACAGAATTCCGAATCCCGCCACAAATCCAAGCAGCGAAACCCAAAGTCCGTCCCATCCAAAGAATCCCACTTGATACACGATTCCTGCCACACACATCGGGGCGGTCATCTTGTTGGGAATCTTTCGAAACCGCAGGTCACTGATCGCTGCCACCAACGTAAAAACTCCAACACACAGCAGCAGAACGATTTGAGAGGTAGTTAGATCTTGCATAATTGGACATTTCGGCTGAATTCAGGATGTAGGGACTCCGCAGTCACCATGTCTCCACAATTGTTGTATCTGAAAGCACGCAACTGAGGTGTAATCTTGTCAAAGGGCCACCAGAGTTGTTGACATAAAAGACGCAGCTGCCACGATTGCTACAATCGTAAAATTCGTTGTCATCGGGATAACGAGTCTCAACTATTCAATTTGCACAATCGCTGAAATCCAAACCATGAATTCCATAGCTCAGGCAACGTCCGATCAACCAGCATACCTTTCAGCAGCCATCGACGCCGCACATGTCGGAGGACGCATTCTTCAGGGCTGGATCGGTCGTTTTTCCGTACGAGAAAAAAGCCGCGCCAATCTGGTGACAGAAGCCGATGAAGCGTCACAGTCGGCGATCGTGCAAACTCTGAAGAATCGCTTTCCTCATCATGGTTTTTTGGGTGAAGAAAACCTGAATGAGCGGGACGCCACGACTGAGGCATTCTGGATTATCGATCCGCTCGACGGCACATCCAACTACGTTCACGGGTTTCCCTACTTCGCGGTTTCTATTGGGCTTTGGATTCGCGATCATATTGAAGTGGCAGTGATCTTCGATCCAACTCGAAACGAAACTTTCGCTGCAGAATTTGGAAAAGGAGCGACGCTGAACGGTCAGCCAATTAAGACCTCCGGCGAAACCGAACTCCAGTCTTCGATGGGAATGGCCAGCCTTCCAGTCGCCACCAATCCTGAAAATCCTGCGGTGAAACGATTTCTGAACGCACTGCCAAAATTGCAAACGGTGCAGCGATCAGGGTCCGCAGCGCTCAATTTGGCATACTTGGCCAGTGGACGCATCGACTGTTTCTGGTCCAGCAGCCTGCATCCGTGGGACGTCGCAGCCGGAGCTCTCCTGGTCGCTGAATCCGGCGGAACCATTACAAAGCTCGACGGCAGCAAATTCGATATTTTCGTCCCAGATCTGCTGGCTGCCAGCACTGCGCTACTCGGTCGAGAACTCGTAACCGCATTGCGTTGAATTTCCTTAACGTCTTCTCCAGACGCCGAATTCCGCGTAGACTATCAGTATGTCGAACGCGCGAATCTTACTTCTGCTGGCAGTTTCACTTACCGGCTTCACCGGTTCAGGGGTACTGCGCGCCCAGGAAAACGGCACGGCACAACCAGCGACGCCCCCTGTGGCCCCTGATGCAAAATCAGCGTTGAACGCCGATGGAAGTCTCGCCAATGAAGATGTGTTGCTCCGTACAAAATCAGGTGAACTGATCCCGCTCCGAAGTCTTCTTGGCGATCGGATTATTGATGAACTATTGCTGCAAAGCATGGAACAAGTCAATGTGCCCCGCTACACGATTGCACAACAGGA
>JAYVNW010000654.1:0-5188 GCA_043758225.1 Candidatus Kuenenia sp.
GCGATCCGAATCCGCAGGAGTTCAATCGTCACCAGCGAAAGAATACCACGATTCTGGTCGGCGGTTTGACGATGGCGCACGACACGTTGATCCAATCTGCTTTGCAGGGGCTTGGCTATCAGGTCGAGGTTCTTGACTGCCCGGATGTCAAAGCACTGCACCTCGGCAAGGAGTTCGGCAACCGCGGTCAGTGCAACCCAACCTATTTCACCGTGGGCAATCTGGTGAAGCGGCTCACCGAAATGCGCGAAGTCATCGGGATTCCGGTCGAAAAGATTGAACGCGATTATCTTTTCCTGACTGCTGGCTCCTGTGGCCCATGTCGTTTTGGGACTTACGTCACGGAATACAGAAAGGCGCTCCGGGATGCCGGTTTCGAAAACTTTCGAGTGCTGCTGCTCCAGCAATCAGAGGGCGTTAAGCAGGCGACAGGGCCGGAAGCAGGTCTAGCGTTCACGCCGCGTTTGTTCCTGCAGCTTCTGAAGGCCATCGTAGCTGGCGATGTAATCAACATGATCGGGTATCGCATTCGCCCGTATGAAGTCGAAGCGGGGGCGACCGACGCGGCTCTTGATCTCGCGAAGCAGATCCTCATTAAAGCCTTCCGCCACGGCAGCTCAATCCTGCTGGCTCTCAGACGTTGTCGTCATCAGCTAGCAGCCGTCCAAGTCAATTGGCTGCAGCCAAAGCCGAAGGTGATGATCATCGGTGAATTCTGGGCAATGACGACTGAAGGCGACGGCAACCACCGCCTGCAGCGATTTCTGGAGGAAGAAGGCGCTGAGGTTGATATTCAGCCCATCACCGCATGGATTCTCTATCTGATTTGGGAAGTGCAGCATGATACGCGCCGCCGCTTGAAACTGAAAACTGAAGATCCGTCACGCAATGGACTTGCTCGAACGAATGGACACAGTCTCCTCGTAAAACTGTGGTCCGCCGAACGTGTTGTCCGCCTGATGTTCGGGAGCTTTGCGGCGGCTGTTGGGCTGCGGAATTATCAGTTGGCAGACATGGGCCGGATCGCAGACATCTCTCGGGAGTTTTACGACGTTGAATTGCGCGGCGGTGAAGGACATATGGAAGTTGGGAAACTGATCGAGGCTGTGAAAAAACAGAAAGCCCACATGGTGATTTCCGTGAAACCCTTCGGCTGCATGCCCAGTGCCAGTGTCTCCGACGGGATTCAGGCTTCGGTGCTGACTCGCCATCCGGACGCCATTTTCTGTGCCGTGGAGACAACCGGAGACGGGGCGGTCAACTTTCAGAGCCGCGTTCAGATGTTCCTGTTCAAGGCTCGACAAAAAGCAAGGTCTGAATTCGACTCCGCCCTGCAGCAATGTGGACTCACAGCGGAAAATGCCCGGATTTGCGGTGCACGCCGTGGGCAGACGTCAAGCTGTTATCCGCGACACGTCGTGGCCGGTACTGCGGCGAATGAAGTCTTTGAAATATGAACTTCGTCTGGCTTGAAAAACAGAGTCTCTCGGTTGACCGCGACTCGCAGTGGAGCGTGCTCGCAGGCGAGAGACTCCAAGGCAAACACCAACTCGAAGCGTAAGGGCCATTTGCTAAGTGAAAGTAAGAAAATGTCAGTAGAATCAATTCCTGCTGTTTTGGTAGATCACCGCACTCCAATCGACCGCCCGCAGGTCTCGGAATTCCTTCCGCAGCATGATGAGATCAGCCTGCTGACCCGAGTCTTTTATTGCGTGTGCATTGTGACGGCTTCGGCGCTGATTGTCTGGAACTCCATTCGTATCGGGATGGCCATGAAGACTTTTCCCTGGTGGCTGCCCTTCGTTGGTCTGGCGGGCATGTTTGCAGCTGATTTTGCCTCCGGTCTGATCCACTGGACCGCGGATACCTGGGGAAAAATCAGTATGCCGATTCTGGGACGCCGCTTTTTGCATCCATTTCGCGTCCATCACGTTAACCCTCGCGACTTTCTGCGTCGTTCGTTCCTCGACACAAATGGCGACGTAGCAATGCTGTTGATTCCATTCCTTGGTCTCACACTGCTCGTCCCGCTGGAAGCTCAATGGTGGCTGAGCACTGCGGCGTTCATGACCGCCGTTTGTATCGCTGGCCTGCCAACGAATCAGGTTCACCAATGGTCACACATGCCAAAACCTCCAGGTTTTGTGCGAGCACTTCAGGACCACAGAATTATTCTCAGCCGCCAGGCTCATCGACGACACCACACCGCGCCTCATGTTGACAATTATTGCATCGCCCTGGGCTGGTGTAATCCGGTATTGTCGGCGGTCGATTTTTGGCGGCGACTGGAGCAACTGGTGACCTGCGTTACGGGAATTGTTCCGCGCAAGGATGAAACCGATTTTACATCCCAAACTGCGGCGATTTTGAACGGTCGATTTCCGGGAGAAAGAATTGATGCCTGACAAAATTCCGGACAGCGTACCGGGCCGAGCTCATGTCTCGCTGGAAACGACGGAACCCATTGCCTTTGGGTACGGCTGGATCAGTGGCCTGCTTTCGGCTGTGCTGGGAGTCGTGGGACTCGGAACGGTCGTCTGCTTTCATTATCCCACCTTTCTGACGATGCCCGAATTGCAGCCATATTACGCGGACTATCTACTCTGGATCCGGGCACTGCTGCATGTGTTCTTCGTGTCGTCGTTTCTACTGGGCACGATCAGCGTCTGTCTGAGAAAGAATAAGACTCTAGGGCTGATTGGAATCATCTGCGTGTTCATCGCCGCACTCCTTGGCGGATCACGTGCGCCGGTCGGCAACATGAACTCTAGCTATCAATTTCTGGGTCTGGATTGGTTTGTGCTGAATCTGTTTCTGTATTCAGCAGTGTACATCCCCCTTGAGCGGTTGTTTGCCCTGCACCCAGAGCAATCCACGTTTCGAAAAGGGTGGCTGGTTGATCTAATCTACTTCGGTACGAATTCGCTGCTGGTTCAGGTTCTCACGCTGCTGACCATGAAGCCCGCCATGATTTTCTTCAACTGGGGTCGAGTATCCCCTATCGTGGAAACTGTTTCCGGACTACCACTGGTGATGCAGATCGCCGGATGCCTGCTGGTTGCCGACCTGACGCAGTATTGGGTTCATCGAGCCTTTCATTCGTTTCCGGTATTGTGGCGATTTCACGCGATACACCACTCTGCGGAAACGATGGACTGGCTGGCGGGTTCTCGATTGCACATTGTCGACGCAGTGGCAACACGCGCGTTGACATATGTGCCGATTTACGTCCTTGGCTTTTCAGAAACAGCTCTCTACGCCTATGTGGCGATTGTCGTGGTGCAGGCGACCTTCATTCATGCCAACGTTCGCTGGGTATTCCCTGGACTCCGTTGGCTGCTCGCCACACCGCACTTTCACCACTGGCATCATGCTGCGGAGCCGGAGGCGGTGGACAAGAATTTTGCCGTACACACTCCGTTTTGGGACTGGATGTTTGGAACGATTTACGTCCCTGGACGCTGGCCCGCCGAATATGGGCTGTGTGGCAGGAAAGACGTACCATCGAGTTGGCTGCTGCAACTCCTGTATCCCTTTCGCCATCGAACCCGATCCAGTGATCGGTGCGACATCGCTCATGACGATTACGTCAAAGACAGGAACGGACGAAATGCGAGCGAATGAACTGAGATGTCGCGCCCGGACACTCTCGGCATTCAAGGCTTCGGTCGCCCAGACTGAGGCATCCAACATGCGATATTCACTTCTCCGGTGTGCGTCACCGGCACGCGCCAAAGCCACAATCCAAACGTAGCCTGCCATTTCCAAATATAGACTGGGGTATTGGCATTTTACGGAGCTTGTGGACAGCGTTTCATGAACGTGACTAACCGACAACCGCGTGACGCTGAACTGCTCGCGATTGTTGCGACGCTGCGGGCCGAGAATGATCGCATGAAACAGGGGGACTGCAGAGTTGAAGAAGAATGGAACGTAGCGACTGGACAAGCCTTTTTTTGAAGGCCGATGAGAAGCGGCGACGAGATGTCTCTAAGAGTATTGCAAGTTTGATTAAGAAAATTGCTGGCCGACAGAAGCAGCGCCAGCGGCAGAAAATCGAGAGTTACCCAGACCTGGTGAAGGCGATGCCCCGTGGCAATGACGGTCGGTTCATGGGCACCACACGCCGCGACGAAGACGAACACAAATCCAACTTCCAGTATTCGAGGGACGGTAATACAAAAGAGTTGTCGAAAATGGCTGAACATGACAATTCTCCCGTACGAGTACATGGCTTTGAATTGATTGATGTGACACTGAAAATGCGTCTGACACCAACGTCAACGGCGTTGGTAAGGACCATGTGGGGCCAAGCTGGAATGCCCACGCGCCGTTGACGTGGCGATCAGACGTAAACCTGATGGCCGCTATTTCCTGGCTTCGGCCTTGATGTAGCTGTCCGGATCTTTGATCTCATCCGGCTGTTCTTTGGCCAGCTTCACAAACTCATCGACACAAGGCGGACAACAGAACTGATACGGGTTCCCATCGATGATCCAGGTAAAATTAGGGTTGGCTTTGGTGAGTGTGATCGGACAAATGCGATCGCCCTGCTTAGGGAACATGTCATGCGATGATGCAACGCCCTTGAATTTTTGCGATGCCGTGACGTTGCCGTTTGCTTTGATGTCCGCTTCCGTGTATTTGCCGCCGGCAGTCAGATAGAGCTTTCTTTCTTCATCATCCGGCAAGGCGGCTGGCATTTCGTCGGTATGTGTTTCTTTGACCGTGGTAAAACCAATGCGAAATCGTTCCCCAGCAATTCGCAGGTTGGGTATGGTGACATCCAATTGTCGGCTTTGCAGAGATTCCGGAAGTTGACCGGTAAACTGCGACGTCATGTCGGCTGCATCACCTTCCTGAGGCGTTGCAGCCATTTCAATCGGTGTCGCGTCCGGGTCGCCCACGGCTTTGATGTAGGCTTTGATCGGTTGAACATCGACTTCCTGGATCCGAGTTTCATCCTTACCCAGCATCAGCAAACGGAAGACGCCACCCTTTTCAATCACGGCTTCCGCGTGATAGCTGTCGGAACCAATTGGAATGATGATCCCGCCATGACTGCCAGGTTTGTGGGGATGCACTTCCTCAATGCCGCTTGTTGAAACAGTATCCCCCGGCTTTGTCGCCACAAGTGCTGCAGGTGCCGCCGCTTCTGACGTTTCAGGAGCAGCAGTCGTGACTGTTT
>JAYVNW010000655.1:0-1691 GCA_043758225.1 Candidatus Kuenenia sp.
AATGAATTCTTAAGCATCAAGCCAGGCCACACCAACTTTATCCAGAATACATTCAACCTGGGTGTCAACTGGAATTATTGATTGAAGACACCGCTTCAATTCGGCTTACTGGCAATCTTCAGACCGTCCTGCGATCAAGCATCGCCGGACGGTTTTTTGTTGGATTAATCAATAATCGGGCGCACCCGCTGCTGAACGGCAAACAAATATTTCAACGTGTGTCTCGATTGGAAAGGCCGAACTCATTTACCCGCCAGCGCTTCAATTCGACGCAAAATCAGGCCATGAGCCGCAACGCAGGCTGCCAACTCAGCGACGATCAGTGTCAATGGAAACATATATCGCATAATGACTTCGGCAGCCGTGTTCCCGATATTACCTAAGATCATGCCCAGGATGCTGAACAAAATTCCGCCAACGAATGGAACGACAAAGTAGCAACCTGCGATGGCGATCAACATCCCTCCATGCCGCACGTAAACCGAAAGCAACGCACCAAGATGCAGCGTTACTGCCAACCATCCCAACCCTGCCCAAAACCACGGTTCGATGATTACTTCGGCGACATTCTCAATCACATCGATGTGCAGAATACTTAGCCAAATCCACCCGAGTCCAAAACAAATGACTGGAGCGATAACGCCAGGTAATAGCCCCAGATAGAGTTCTGAAATTACTGTCCAGCGTTTCTTAGGCAGCATGCATAGCGACACCAGTGTTTGCTGATGGATTTCCTGATTCAGGACCCGACCAAATAGCCTCGCGACCATAATCAGAAAGCTGATTGCACCAACGATGATCAATGTTGTGCAGCAAGCCTCCGGATCAAGCGATTCATCCATCAACACGGAGATGACAACGACGATCCCTACAGAAAACACCGGAATTCCGATCACGCATATCAACATCCACAGCCAGCCACCAACCTGAAATTGCCAGGACTTCCATGCCAATGCTGCGTCCCAGCAACGCAGGGACAGCAATCCATTTGTTCGTGTTTTTATACCACGAGTAATATTGTCTGACGCACTGGCACCCTGTGCCAACGAAGCCTGATTCATTTTTTCGAACAGCAGCCAACTGCAAAGAAAAAAGGCCACTCCAATGCAAAGATGAAAACCCATTTGGGGATGCAGAATTCTGTCACCGCGCACGAAGCTGAGGTACTCGCCGGATGCAGACCACATCGTGGACTGCCACCAATGTTCCGCCAGGTATTCACAGCCATCGTGGACAACCGGAAATTCCCATTCCTTGCAGGCCGCAGCTGACATCGTTAGCAGCCAGCTGCCGAATTCCAGAACCAGCCATAAGACGAACGTAAGACTCACGGCTCGCTGACTGTTGCGACTGATTGTGCTGCACAACAGACCCAACTGGCTTAGGCAAAACGCGTAACACATCATGCCCAATACTATCGCCAGAATCTGTTCCGGGACCACACCGCCCAGTGAGATCGACAGCAAAAGGAAAGGTGCTGCGACCAGAATTAAAAGCAAGACGATCGCCAGACGCGGAATCGACTTCCCGATGAGGAGCGTGAAATTTCGGACGCCCGTCATTCGCAACAGCGGCAGCGTTTCTTCTTCTTTCTCTTCCGTAATTGCCAATGAGAAATACATGATCCCCAGCAGCGTCAGGCAGTAGTAGCAGTAGTCAGAAATCTTGTTGACCAGCATCAGTCCGGACGC
>JAYVNW010000656.1:0-4946 GCA_043758225.1 Candidatus Kuenenia sp.
TGTCTGAGGATTAATGTTTGAGAAGTCGGCACAGATGGCATCGATCAACGGATCCGAAATCTGAGTCAGCGACGCCACTTCCTGCAGCGTGGGAACTTCATCCAGCCGGGCCAGCAGCGATCGCAACTCAGCAAAGCGTTGCAACTGTTCTGTTGACCCAACGTCCCAAAGGTCAGGCGGAGGAGGTGAGATGACCGACCACGCAGCCAGCCGTTGCAGTTCCTGAAGATGATCTGTACAGCCTCGCGCGAAGGCACTCATCCACCAGCCAAGTTCCGAATGGCTGGCCGGAGAATGCTCTGCTGTGGCTGTGGTTGAATCTTCGATCATCTTCACCAACAGCGTCTGTATTGCGGCAATCCGATACGGACAGCGTTGCAGTTCCTCGATCTGTCGCTCAAACCATCGCAGCATGTTTCCATCGATGCGGTTCGAGGAATCCGCGACGTTCTGCTTGTCCAGAGAGCCCGGCTTTTGATCTCGCTGTTCATCCAGAGGAACACCCAGTGTGTCAGCAAGGCCGTCGCAAATTCGACGGGGAAGAATTCCTGCGTCGATCAGTTGCCGGAAGCCGCTGCCCAGCACAAACAACTGTCCTGCAAGGTTTCCGCTGTCGACGGTCGAAACGTACTGTGGAGCCAGCGGTATCAGTGTTCGCGTGTCATACCAGTTGAACAGATGGCCTCGATAGCGTTCCATCTTCGACATCGTGCCGAAGGTTTTTCGAGTGCGATCCAGCAGGCAGCCTGCGGAGATGTAGCCAAAGTCGAACGCCGCCAGATCCGCCAACAACGCCATTCCGATGTTCGTTGGGCTCGTTCGCGAAGCGACGACTTCGTCATGATTCAATTGAACGTTGTCCGGGGGCAGCCAATTGTCCTCCTCAGTGACGAATGTCTCAAAATAACGCCATGTCTTGCGGGACATCCGTCTGAGAAAGACGTGCTGTTTCTGAGTCAGATTCACGGGCGTCGGCACAATCGGACGACTTAGCCACCAGGCCACCGCAGGCGACACAAGCCACAAGACCAGCAATGGTCCGGCGATCCATGCCACCTCAGGACGCAGCAGGATCAGCCAGACGAGCGTCACTGCAGCAATGACGGGCGCGACCAGCATGGCTCGGAAGAAGCTCCGCAGATCTGAGCGAGCACTGCGTTCGCTGTCGCTCGACGTTTTCCACTCCAGCAGTTTCGATTTGGTCCAGTGCACTCGGACCAGCGTTCGCACGACCGCGTCGAGACTGATGAAGGCTTCGTAAGGAAGAAACAACAGCGTGAACAGGCATTGAGCGGACGGGCGGACCATAGAGCTGAGAGCGGTCAGCAGATGCGTGAACACCGGAAGGCCGGCCGGTTTCAGCGCGACGTCCTTTACCGCAGTGAGTATCGACGGCAGAGTTACCGCAAGCACGATGAACACGGACGCCTCGAACGCCAGAGTCACCGGAGCCATCAGCCATGTCAACAGTAATACGGCCAGCATGGAGATCGGCACTACGCTGCGGCGCAGGTTGTCAAAAATCTTCCATCGCGACAACGACGAGATCGGGTTTCCTACACGACCCGAGGCTAAGTTGCGAACTCGCGGCATCAGCCACGCAGCGATTTGCCAGTCACCACGCATCCAGCGGTGCCGACGACCGACATCAGCCGTGTAGCTGGACGGATAATCTTCGTACAGAACCACATCCGTCAACAGTGCGGAGCGGCAGTAGCAGCTTTCGAGCAGGTCGTGGCTCAGGATCCGGTTCTCAGGGAAGTCTCCGCAACGTCGATCGAACGTATCGACATCGTAGATTCCCTTGCCGACGAACGAACCTTCAGCAAACAGATCCTGATACACATCCGAGACGACTCGCGTATAAGGATCCACTCCGGGATCGCCGCCAAAGAGTCGCACGAACCACGATCGGTAAGCACTTGGAAGACTGACACCGACTCGCGGTTGCAGAATAGTGTATCCATGAATCACTCGTTTGCCCGCTGCGTCCAAAACCGGCCGATTGAGCGGATGAGCCATCGCGGCGACCATTTCGCAGGCCGAATCGCGAGGCAGTTGCGTATCTGTATCCAGCGTGATGACGTACTGGACCTGTTGCAGAATGTCGCTCTCACCAACGACGCGTGAGAACCGGCCCGTGGCTCCACGCAGGGTTGCGTTCAGATCGGCCAGCTTTCCTCGCTTTCGCTCATAACCCATCCATGTATTTTCCTGAGCATTCCAGCGGCGACTTCGGTGCAGGAGATAGAAAATATCGGCGCGGTCGTGTTTGTATTTGTGTGCCAGTTCTATGATGCCATCACACGCCTGCTGAATCAGCGCTGCGTCGCAGGGCAGGATCTCCTGTGCGGCGTCCTCAAGGTCTGTCAGAAGTGCAAAGTGAAGGCAGCTTTCGCGATTGGCGAGATATCGAATTTCCAATCCTTCCAGCAGCCGTTCAATCGACGCGGCGTTCGACAACATCGTCGGCACAACGACCAGCGTGCGATGTTCAGGCGGAATTCCGCTGCGAAACTCCATGCGAGGCAATGGTTTGGGACTCAGGATTGCCGTCATCAGCCAGTGGACAAGTCCAATCGCCATCTGACCGGCCGACATCAGAACAGGCATCGCCAGCAAGCAAAGCAACAACCATCCCGGTCGCTCTCCCTTGCTGGACGTCCATACGATGGCAATGATCGCCGCTGTGATCAGTACCATGGAAACGGAATATATGAAAAATGGAAAGCGTCGACGAAACTTTTCGATCACGACTCCCGTGTTGAGCCGCATATGAACCAGCCGTTCAAGTGCCGGTCGGCCCTGGTCCACGAGAAAGTAACCGACGTGGTTCGCACGCTGATTTGAATGAACCGACGCTTCCGCCTGAGACAACTGCACTGCTCGCTGAGCGACGTCATATTCCGAAAACGTCGATCGGCGTGATATCGCTTCCACGGCATGTCGGTATCGATCGCGTGTTGCGAAGTCCATTCCGGCATAGACGCCCGCCGGATCCCGGCTCAACGTCCGTTCGACAAGACTCTGATCGGCAACGAATGTTCGCCAGTCATTGACCGCCAGAAATCGCAGGCTGGTAATGCTGTTTCCGACGGAGACCTGATCGGCCGCCTGAGCCTGTCCATCAGCAAGAATGAGTTGTTCCGTCGTCTGTCCCTGATCAGACAGTCGCTGTTCCAGCCAACTGCTGGCGAATGAGAAATTCGGGTTCTGCCCCTGAAGGTGACGAGTCAACTCGGCCAGGAACGCTCCGGACAACGGAGGATTTTCTCTCGCCATATCGGCCAGCACGAGGACCAGATCAGTCGGCTTCTGTTCGACCGTCCGAATCATCTGCTCAGCCCAGTCACTGGCCTGATCGCGATCGCAGCGTCCCTGAGAAATCCGCACCGCCACGCGGCGGAGATTCTCAATCAGGGCCAGTCGCAGCATCAGAGGCAAAGCCCAAAGCTCACCAAGTTTCAACGGAACGACCGATTGATAGGCCGTCAGGAACCCGCTCAAACTTGCGGCGTCCATCCGTCCGTCAGTGTGTGTGATCAACTCCAGAGCGATATCGTAGACCCGCGGATAGTCCCCATTCACGCGGTTCGCCAATCGAGGAAGTTCGCCACTGTAGGACCGAGGCAGCAAGCGTCTTGTCGATCGAATTTGTTCCTCGATCAGATAGAAGTTATCGAGCAGCCACTCTGCCGCCGGAGCAATCCGACGGTTCCTGGCAGCCGCAGCTGCAATCAGATCGTAAGTATCAACAAGGACTCGTTCATTCTCCGCCAGTCGAGGCAGCAATTTGTCGGGCGCGGTGCCAATCGATAATCGATGAGCTCCGGCAATCATTCGAGCGTGCCGCTCCATCTGTTCGACGTTGAGTAGTTCCGCCCGCAGTGGAGGCTCGTCCACGATATTCGAATCACCGACGCCCTTGAAACCATTCTTCGGCCAGCACATCAATCGGCCAAATCGACTCTTTATTTCCGGAAGCTGCATTTATTGAATTTCTTTTTTTGTACAATTCCATACTCATCAGCCGCAAGGCGCTAGCTGCGGATGTTTTCCCAGTGTTTTCAGGCATTCACCCGCAGCTTGTACTTTGTGGCCCACGCGCCTTTGTCTTATTGAAATCGTGGTGCCTCGGTCAACGAGAACACCACAATCTCTTCACCGGTGATTGTGCTGATGTCATGATGCATACTGCGAACCTTGACACCCGCAGCTTCATGAACGAGTGACTCCAGCATTGGCCGAGCAATCTCCAACAATTGTTTTCTTGTCTGCTTAATGAGATCTCTGCCTCGTTCAGGCGATGCCGATTTTCCAAGCTGCCTTTCGGCGAGAGTCAGCACTCCCATGATGCGAACGATCAACATGTCTTTGATCAGATGAGCTTGAATGCGTTCAGACCGCCAGCCGAGATATTCGTCCTGAAACCGGATAATGCCGTCACAGATCGCAGCTTCACTTTCCGCCTGCGTCAGAGTTTTGGATGGTCGCTCGCTGCGAATTTTTCGGGCTTCACCGATCGGCAGTCGTCTGTCCGTCGCCGGTTGTGCCGCGGGGCGCGGTTTCATGGATGGCTGATTTGTGCTGGGAACAACCGGAGCGATGTTCGCCAAAACCATCCGCACTGCCGCCAGCGTGACTGGCTTGTAGAGCACCAGATTGCAACCGGCTTTCATTGCGAGCGCGTGATATTCTTCGCCCTTCTGACCCGTGATCGCAACGATTTTCATTTCAGCAAACGCAGGCATCTGACGAAATCTGGTCACCAGCGTGCAGCCATCCATTCCCGGCATCAACAGATCGACGAGCATCAGATCCGGACGAAAAGCCGTTGCCACATCCAGCGCCTGAACGCCGCCGTAGGTGACATGCACTTCGTTTTCGAGCTCTTCCAGCAACAACCCCAGCGCGTCGGCACCGTCGCGGTTGTCGTCGACAACGAG
>JAYVNW010000657.1:0-2517 GCA_043758225.1 Candidatus Kuenenia sp.
ACACAACGATGACTGACAAGGACGAGTCTGGAGACTCGTCCTGCGAACACGCAAGCTCCCCGATTTTCCCGCCAACAACCTCCGAGGACACTTCACTATGAGCCTCAACATTATCGACAACGCCACGTGTACTTTTTGCGGTTGCGTGTGCGACGATATTCAACTTCATTCCGACGACACTCGAATTCACGAAGCGAAGAAGGCGTGTGTCCTTGGCAAGGCGTGGTTTCTGAATCACACGGCCGACCACGACTACCCTGACGCGCTGATCGATGGTCGCGAAGCCACGGTGGACGAAGCGGTCGAAGCCGCCGCCACTTTTCTGCATGATGCTCACATGCCGTTGATTTATGGACTGAGTAACACGACCTGCGAAGCTCAGAAGGAAGCGGTTGCTCTTGCCGATCGATTGGGTGCGCTGCTCGACAGTCACACATCGCTCTGACACGGTCCCACAGAAATCGCCGCCCAGTTGGGTGGTAAAGTGACGTGTACTCTTGGCGAAGTAAAGAACCGAGCTGACTTCATTGTGTACTGGGGCGGGAATCCGGCTGAATGTCATCCAAGGCACTTCACAAAGTACACACTGATGCAGAAAAGCAAATTCCTGCCGCGCGGTCGTAAGGATCGCACGATGATTCTTGTCGATATCCGCGAAACAAAAAGCGGAGGCGCGGCTGACATATTTCTGCAGATTCGTCCGGGCAAGGACTTTGAAGTCCTGACGATTCTCCGCGCGCTGGTGAAAGGTCAACATGTCAACGAAGCACTGATCGCTGAAACCGGACTCACGCGAGAACAGCTCACGGACTTTGTGGATCGTGCGAAGAAGTGCAAATTCGGCTGCATGTTCTTCGGCATGGGTCTGTCGATGACGCGTGGCAAGCATATGAATTCTGCAGCTTTGCTGACACTGGCCGCAGAACTCAATGCGTTCACAAAATTTGTCGCCATGCCAATGCGAGGCCACGGTAACGTCACCGGTGCTGACGTCATCATGCGCTGGCAGACGGGGTTTCCATTTGGAATCACCTTTAATCGCGGCTACCCGAGATACAATCCGGGCGAATTTTCAACGGTCGATGTTCTGGTGCGTGGCGATACAGATGCGGCCCTGATTCTTGGTGCTGACCCAGGGGCGACAATGCCTCAACCGGCGATCGATCATCTGGCTCGTATTCCCACAATTGTCCTCGACCCAAAAGTGACGCACACGAGTCGATTGGCTCGAATCCACATCACGACGGCAGTCGCGGGAATCAGCGCACCCGGTACGGCTTATCGCATGGACGAAATTCCGCTACCATTGAAGCCAGCGTTGAAGTCCCCGTATCCTTCGGATCAGGAAGTCATGCGTCGAATTAACGAAGCTGTCGCCCGCAAATCGCACTGGATTCCGGACGGCGGTCCAATGACGGTCATGCAGCACTAAAATTATTTACGAACGGTAACAAGGCACGCCATGATTCGGATCACAGGCGGAAAGATTTACGACCCCGCCAACGGTATCAACGGTGAATTCCGTGATTTATGTATCGAAGGCGGCAAGTTTGTGTCGTCGGTAATTGGTGGTCGCACGATTGACGCGTCAGGGATGATTATTTTCCCCGGCGGCGTTGACGTTCACACACACGTCGCGGGAGGTTCCATCAACTTCGCCCGCGCGATGACGCCTGAAGACCATAGACGAACAACGGCATTTATTCGTACGCAGTCTCGACGATCCGGGTTGGGTGGTATGGCTCCGACAACGTTCGCCACCGGCTATCTCTACGCTGGAATGGGCTGGACCACAGTCAACGAAGCTGCGGTACCTGTTCTTTCGGCGCGGCACACGCATGAGGAACTGCACGATATCCCGATTCTCGACAAGAGCAGTTGCGTGCTCATGGCGAACAATGAGATCGTGCTGGACCTGCTGGAAGCAGGTGAATACGAACGCGCGAAAGACGTGGTTGCATGGCATATCTGGGCAGCGAAAGCTTACGGCGTCAAAGCTGTGAACCCCGGTGGCGTCGCGGCATGGAAATGGGGCAAAGATGCAAAACAGCTCACCGATCCAATCGAAGGCTACAACAGCATTACGCCGGGAACGATTATCGGTGGACTCGCGCAGATCATTGATGAACTCGGCCTGCCTCATCCGATGCATCTGCACTGCAATAATCTCGGCGCTCCGGGCAACGTGTGGACAACGATTGAAACGATGAAACTGCTGGAAGGCCGTCGAGCCCACATCGCGCATTTGCAATATCATGCATATGGTGGCGATGACTGGGACACGATGCGATCGGCTTCCGCCGAAGTCGCCGAATACTTTAACGCTCACAAGAACATGACGACTGATGCCGGTGCTGTACTGTTCGGTGATACCGTCACAATTACCGCAGACGGGCCATGGCAGCATTTGCTCTACAAACTGACCGGGCGCAAGTGGGGCAATCTGGACGTTGAAAACGAAACCGGCTGCGGCATAGTGCCGTATACGTATCGCCCCAGCAATCTGGTCAATTCGAT
>JAYVNW010000658.1:0-1723 GCA_043758225.1 Candidatus Kuenenia sp.
AATCTATTTTAGTCAGTCGCCCGAGCAGAAGCTGGAACTCGTTCGCGACCAAACTCGAAAAGCGAAGACTCTCTATATGGGTGACGGCATCAACGATGCCCCAGCTCTCACGGCTGCGACGGTTGGCGTTGCATTTGGCCAATCCAGCGATGTCACGGCCGAAGCAGCGACTGCCGTAATTCTGGAAAGCTCACTTCTGAAGGTCGATGAGTTCTTCCATATCGGTAACCGTATGCGTACGATCGCGCTTCAGAGCGCAGTGGGTGGGATGCTGTTGAGTGTGTTCGGAATGGTCGCCGCTTCTCTTGGGTATCTGCCGCCGGTCGCTGGTGCTATCTGTCAGGAACTGATCGATATTCTGGCGGTTGTGAATTCGCTGCGTGTTGCGTTTTATCCAGGTGTTTTGAGCGATATGAAACAGGAATAGCCGAATGCAGCCTGGACATGCCTGCCTGCTGTTTTCGGCAGACATAGTTTGCGTTGAACCTGGCAATGAAGTTGAATTCGGAAAACCTTTTGTTTGAGGTCTCGGGCAGGAGCGTTCAAGGTATCAGGATCTTTGAAAGCGGCGTCGGAGAAGCATTATGGCCATTTCGGTGAATTGCCGAGTTTGTGGGGCTGCATTTGCAGTGAAAGATGAACTTGCCGGGAAAAAAATTCGCTGTGTGACCTGTAAGGAAGTCATCGACCTTGCGAACGATGTAGGCAACGTCGGTCCGGGAATACCGCCGTCTGCGCAACCAGCCGCGCCGCGTCCAATCACGAGCACTGCAACCTCGGCTGCGCCGCCGCAGAAGCCAACCCCGAAATCGCCAGTTGAAACGGCACCAGTCGTTCGGCGTGCTCGGCGACTCACGGCGGAGGAACTCAACGAGCCCGTAGTCGCGATCGCTACTAATGCCGACGCACAACCGACGCTGAAAGCTCGCGTCGTTCGAGGGCCTCAGGATCTTCAGGCTGAATCCGTGCGACACACAGCCGCCACGTTGTCTGCACCGCCGGAGGATTTTGAAACGCTGCGGCAGAAAGTGTTTGCTTCATTCACAAGCACTGCAATTCAACCTGTGCCGATTGCGTGGTCATATCGGATTGGCATTGCATTGACGTCGCTGTTTATGATCATGCTGCCGTTGATCTATCTTATTATGATTGCTGGTGTTTGCTGGATGATCTACTACCACGCGACGAATCATACGGGCATGATGTCAGCTGCATCGCAGGCGACATCCGGCCGCAATTCGGGCCGAGCTGTAATCTTCGCATTCCTTGCATATTTGACACCGATCATTGCGGGTGTCGTACTGATTCTATTCATGCTGAAGCCATTGTTTTCGAAGCAGTCCAACGATTCGGGGAGAAGGACCCTGAAATCGGCAGACGACCCATTGCTGTTTGAATTTGTAAACCGTATTTGCGCGGCAGTTGGCTCACCTCAGCCTCGCCGTATCGATATCGACTGTAACATCAACGCGAGCGCCAGCTTCGGTCGCGGTTTGTTGAGCATGGTCGGCCACGATCTGGTACTGACAATCGGAATGCCGCTGGTCGCGGGGCTAACGATGCGACAATTTGCCGGTGTCCTGGCACATGAATTCGGACATTTCTCGCAGGGCGCGGGGATGCGATTGTCGTACTTGATTCGATCGATCAGCATGTGGTTCACGCGAGTTGTCTATGAACGCGATGCGTGGGATGATCGACTGGCAGAGTGGTCGCATAACAT
>JAYVNW010000659.1:0-7140 GCA_043758225.1 Candidatus Kuenenia sp.
AGGGGAAAGGCGTTAGCCCCTGTGTTGGCAGTTGGCTTTGTAAAGCTATCTGGATTGCGCATCTCGAATTCACAAGCAACGACGGAGTACGCTGGACCAATCACAATATCAACTTGCGGAAAAAACGTCAATTTTTGCAGACTTACGATCAGACTGCACAATTCTGACTCGCGTGACTTCTGCAAACACGCAAGTTTTGGTTCGACAGACACGTCTTTTTCGCTGGGTTGCATGTCGGCCGATCGAGGCTCACAATGTGGCAGTCGTCCGTTCCCGTATTTGTCGGCGTGTGAATCAAAAGGAGTCTGTATTGACGATTTTTATGAAGATCATCAACCGCGAAATTCCGGCAGACATCGTCTACGAAGATGACGATTGCCTCGCGTTTCGCGATGTGAGTCCTCAGGCTCCGGTGCACGTCTTGCTGATTCCAAAGAAGCCTGTCGTGTCGCTGCGGGAGCTCACTGCCAGCGACGCTGAACTCTGCAGCCACTTACTGCTGACGGTGCCAAAAGTTGCTGATATTCTCGGTCTTGATGGAGGTTATCGAACTGTCATCAATACCGGCGCGGATGGAGGGCAAAGTGTCTACCATTTGCATATTCACATTCTGGGTGGCAGATCTCTGAAATGGCCACCAGGTTAGATTCATCAAATCTAAGCAACCTTCCCAATTTTCCACCTCGTTAATCACGGTTCATGTCAATGAAACAACTCATCAATTCAACATTCTTGTATCTTTTGGCGGCAGCACTACTGCCAACAAACTGGTCCGCTGTCGCCGACGATGGCAGTGAGCGGCCGGGCGTGAGCATGGCCACTGCAGCTGGGAAGCTGTCGGAGTTATTACCGGCGGATCTGAAGCAGAAGATGATGTACAAGTACGATGATCCAGAGCGTCTGAACTGGCACTTTATTCCACGCGATCGCCATGGAATTGTGCTTTGGGATCTGGAAGGCGAATCCCGCAAAGCTGCGGATGAACTTGTGAAGTCCGGATTGTCGGCTGCTGGATATGCCAGGACACTGCAGGTTCGCAGTCTGGAAGAGGTGTTGTACCTGTTCGAAGACGGTGAAGAAGAGTATCGCCGAAATCGCCGAAATCCGCACAAGTACCACATTACAATTTTCGGTACTCCCGGACCGACCGGTCAATGGGGCTGGCGATTCGAAGGCCATCATCTGTCGTTAAACTTCATGATTAAGGACGGCGTGATCGTCAGCAGCACTCCGGAATTCTTTGGTGCAAATCCTGGCCTGATCGATGGCGGACCGAAACGCAGTCTGCGAGTTCTCGGCCGACGCGAAGATCTGGCTCGCGACATCCTGAAGTCCTGCACTGAAGCTCAGCAGAAACAAATGTGGATTTCGAAGATCGCACCGGATGAAATTCGCGGGCCCGGGGAAGCTCAGCCAATTGTGACGGAGGCCGTTGGTCTGCGTTATGCCGACATGACTCCGGAACAACAAAAACTTCTAAGAGATCTGATTGCCGAATATGTCAGCGCGATGCCTGTGCAGGTTGTTCGCGACCGAATGAAAGCGATCGAAAAGTCAGGTATGGACAGTATTCGTATTGGCTGGTGGGGCGAATCGGAACGCAATCAGCGACATCACTACGTGGTGCAGGGTGAATCGTTTATCATCGAGTACAACAATACTCAGAACGAAGCGAATCACGTCCATGCCATGTGGCGAAATACTGGCGGTGATTTTGATCTGCCAAGGTAGACTGCATGGGCACAAGTTATTTTTTGGTACTTCGTGTTCTGACGTCCCGGGGCAGGTTGATTGAGTGTGTTTGCTCCGCGTTGCGATTCAGGCCTGAAAGGCCGACATATCCTCTGCCGGTGGCGTGAGCCACCGGGGACTTTTACTATGATGCCACCAAAGGCCTGAAAGGCCGACACAAGTTGAGTACCACTTGCATATTTTGTTGTGTCAGCCCTCCGGGCCTTTGGTTCCCTTCAGCGAATCCGGGGCCTGACGGCCCCGGCAGAGGTTGTGTCGGCCCGTTCGGGCCTGAACGCAAATCGGCTGCTTTCGGAAAGAATCTTGCACGCGATTTCATTTCTAACCAACACGACCAAACAAAAAATCAACACATGAATTTATGTGCCAGGACCCCCGAAACCACCACTTAATATCACTCAATCGGCTACCTTCTCTCTCATCCATAGAGAGTCCAAATTTTTAAGAATCACTGAACCATATGCCGCAATCGACTCAGAGTTTTCGTCTTTCCAACGGCCTGCTTGTGATCGTAGAACCTATGCAGGACGTGCAGTCAGCGGCGGCGACTTTGCTGGTCCCGGCTGGCGGAGTTTATGATGCTGCCGGTCGCTGCGGGACAGCGGCAATTCTGACAGAAATGTTTACGCGCGGGGCAGGCGGATTATCGGCGCGGGAACTGAGCGCGGCAATGGATAATCTTGGCCTGCAGCGAAATGCCTACGTCGGCAATGCGCATGTGACGATTTCAGCCGCGACAACCGCAGATCGTATTATCGATGCCCTGCCACTGATCGGAAGTCTGTTGACGGCACCGCATCTGGCGGACGACGACTTTGATCCGGCTCGCGATCTGGTTGAGCAAGGTCTGATGTCGATGGAAGACGAACCTCGACAGCGGTTGGGGAAAGTACTGCGCGAATACAGCTATGCGGCCCCGTGGGGAAATTCGGCAGAAGGCGAACTCAGCGATCTGCCGGCAATCACAATTGATGATATTCGAAGTCACTACCAGAAATTCATTCGTCCGAATGAAGCCATTCTGGGTATCGCCGGCAACGTGAACATTGACGAAATTCGTGATGCGATTGAGGCTTCGCTGGGAGCATGGAATTCAGGGGAAGTATCGGAAGTGGGCCACGGGAATTTACCTCAATCACCACATCACATCGAACACGATTCAGCTCAGACGCACATCGGTCTGTCATGGAACACTGTGCCGTATCGCGATGAACGTTATTACGATGCATGGGCTGCTGTAAGTTTGCTCAGCGGCGGCATGAGTTCTCGCTTATTCACGGAAGTTCGCGAACGACGCGGATTGTGCTACGCGATCTCCGCATCGCTCAGCACATTGCGGGATGAAGGCCGCGTCTTCGCGTACGCTGGAACGACGACAGAAAGGGCTCAGGAAACACTCGACGTCACCGTAGCGGAAATTCTTCGTTTGCCGGAAGGGATTACCGAAGATGAACTGCAACGCTGCAAAGCCCGCGCGAAAAGTTCGTTGATTATGCAGCAGGAATCGACCACGTCGCGATCGTCGTCGTTGGCTCGCGACATGTTTCATCTGGGCCGCGTCGTCACACTGGACGAAATCAACGCTCGTATCAACGCACTCACGACATCGCAGGTTCGCGAATTTGCCATTGAGCATGCTCCAAAGGCGATGGTGCTTGTGACGATCGGCCCACAGGAACTGAATCCAGCGTGCGTGACGTCGCTTGGATAAGCGAGTTCGCATTTGAAATTTGAAAACTGCCAACTGAAAACTGAAAACTGCCAACTGAAAACTGATGCCTCTATGAAGTTCCAACAAACAACACTCTCAAACGGCCTCACCCTGATCGCGGAGACAAATCCGTCGGTTTACAGTGTCGCTGCCGGATTCTTTGTGCGTACGGGGTCACGCGACGAAACGTCGGAAGTTTCCGGTGTGAGTCATTTTCTGGAACACATGGCGTTCAAGGGGGACGACAGGTTTTCCGCCGACGACATCAATCGCGTGTTCGATGAAATCGGCGCGAAGTACAACGCATCGACCAGCGAGGAAGTCACCATGTACTACGCTGCGGTCTTGCCGGAGTACCTGGAACGGGCGATGGAGTTACTGTCGTCTCTGATGCAGCCAGCGCTGCGAATTGAAGATTTTGACATGGAAAAGAATGTCATCCTGGAAGAGATCAGTATGTACGAAGATCAACCTTCGTTCACGTGCTACGATCACATCATGTCCACTTACTTCGAAGGACATCCGCTGGGGCAAAGTATCCTTGGTAGCAACGCCAGCATCACGGCGCTGACTGCCGACCAAATGCGAACCTATCATCGCAGCCACTATCACACGGGCAACATCACTCTGGCAGTTGCTGGCAACTGCAACTTTGATGAACTGGTGGTGCTGGCAGAAAAGTACTGCAGCCGAATCCCCAAAGGCGACCCCGTGCGTCCATTGCCGGACGTCGTGTCACAGCCAGCCATTCGAACGGTTGTTCGTGAGAGCAGTGTGCAGGAGCACATTATGCAGATGGGGCCTGGTCCAAAGTGCAACGACTCACTGCGGTTTGCGGCTGAACTGCTGTCGGTTGTGGTGGGTGATGATTCCGGCAGTCGATTGTTCTGGGAACTTGTAGATCCAGGGCACGCGGAATCTGCAGACCTGAGCTACACGGAATACGACGGTGCTGGTGCATGGATGACATACTTAGGCTGTTCGCCCGAAGATGTTGCCGTCAATCTGGAACGCTGCAAAAAAGTCTTCGACGATGTGAATGCCAATGGCATTAATGCAGACGAACTCGAACAGGCTCGCAACAAAGTGGCATCTCGCATCGTCCTTCGCGGAGAACGTCCCATGGGGCGATTGTCTTCACTGGGAGGCAACTGGATGTATCGCAACGAATACCGATCAATTGCTGCGGACCTGCAGACGATCCGAAGTCTGACGCTGCAGGATATTCGCGAAGTCCTGGCCCTTTATCCTATTACCATGACAACGACTGTTGGCGTCGGACCTTTGAAGAATCTGGTTTAGCGAAGAACAACGCGAATATTCGCCTGGATGTCTGGTTTTGGCTTTGGTAGTATGTAGACGGAGCGATCATCTTCTCACGTAGGACAGGCTGCCAGCCTGTCCCGCGATTCGGCATTCGGTAGATTGTTTCCGCACAAGGTATAAGTGCACCCATGTCCCTGCTGGAAGTTGACAACCTGTCCGTGAACTACGGCGCAATTGAAGCGATCCGAGGTTGTTCCCTACGCGTCGAGCAGGGTGAAATCGTCACACTGATCGGCGGCAACGGTGCCGGAAAATCAACGACGCTGCGGACGATCTCTGGACTGCTCACGCCGAAAAGTGGTGCTATCCGATTCAACGGCCAGACGATTCAGGGACGTGCACCGCATTCGATCACACAAAGTGGACTGATTCATGTACCGGAAGGTCGCGGGATATTTGCCAATCTGACCGTTGACGAAAATCTGATGCTGGGTGCCTACTCGCGTAGCAACATCACTGAAATCATGGCCGATCGCCAAATGGCGCTGGATCTGTTTCCTCGCGTACGTGAACGACTGAATCAAGCGGCCGGCACGCTGTCTGGTGGCGAACAGCAAATGCTGGCGATCGCTCGAGCCCTGCTGGCACGGCCGAAGCTGTTGATGCTGGATGAACCGTCGCTCGGCTTGGCACCGCAGATTGTGCAGACGATCTTTCAGGTGATTCGACAGATCAATCGCACAGGCGCGACGATTCTGCTGGTCGAACAAAATGCTGCGATGGCACTGCAGGTCGCGCATCGTGCTTACGTGATCGAAGTTGGTTCCATCGAAATGGAAGGGCCAGCCGCCGAGCTTGCTGCCAGTGACGAAGTTCGCAAAGCTTATCTGGGTGCTCATTAGGGTTATTTCTGTGACGATTGACTCAGGCGATCAGGCATTTGCCTGGACTCTTTCACGACGCAGCATCCCGCGAACGCGATTGCCTGTGCTCATGGGAATTCTGAACGTCACGCCGGACAGCTTTTCCGACGGTGGCAAGTTCAACGCTGTAGACGCAGCCATTGAACGAGCGTTACAGATGGTGGAAGACGGAGCCGACGTGATCGATATCGGCGGCGAATCAACTCGACCGGGCGCGGAACCCGTCTCGCTGGACGAAGAGCTGCGACGCACGATTCCAGTGATTCAAGAGCTTGCGCAAAAACTTCGCGTGCCAATTTCGATCGACACCACGAAGGCGGAGGTCGCACGCCAGGCCCTGGATGCAGGTGCTGAAATCGTCAATGACATTTCCGGCCTGACGTTCGATAAAGATATGCTGGAAGTCTGCCGCGTTGCCGACGCCGGAATCTGCTTGATGCATATTCAAGGCACACCGCAGACGATGCAGCAGAATCCGCGGTACATCAATGTGGTCGCGGAAGTGATAGAGTTCCTGCAGCAGCAGGTCGATCGATGTTTGATGGCCGGCATTCCGGTCGAACGGATGTGCGTCGATCCAGGGATCGGATTCGGCAAAACGGCCGATCATAATCTGGAACTCATGTCTGCTGTGCCGCAAATTCATCAGGCTCTTCAGCGTCCGGTCCTGATTGGTCATTCGAGGAAGCGATTTCTGTCAAAAATCCTTGGCCGCCCTGTCGAAGAACAATCCGCCGGCACGATCGGTGTCGCCATTGCTCTGGCTGAACTTGGCACGGATGTCCTTCGCATTCACGATGTTCGGGCGGTCCACGATGCGCTTGTGGCGTGGGATGCGATTCGCTGAATCTCTGCAGTGTGTGCAGCGATATGCACCCGTGCATTATTTGTTAGTTTAACGGCAAGTCGAAGTCGTCGGTTTTCTGGCAATTTGCCAACGCCTGCGGCTCGCCGTTAAACGAATGATGCCCAATAATTTGTGCAAGGGGGCTGAGCGACTGGGGTTCACGCACTCCGGCGGATTCAAACCAGCCGCTGTCCCGTGAAAACAGTCCCGGCAAATGGGATTCGGAGTGAATTCCGGACTTCTGTCGCGATGTCAATTCCCATTGGACTTGCGTTTGTATCGTAATTCTCCACACTTCGGCCTGTCTGAAAAGCTTCAGATATTTCCCAGACGCACTCACGATAAAACCTGAGAGAAGAAATGAGCAAAAATCGCCAACCAGAAGTCACCGCTGCGATCAAAGATATCGACTTCGACAAGAACAATTACCAGATCGAATTGAAAACAAATCAAGGTACAATCCTGCTTGATCTGCTTCCTGACATTGCCCCCGGGCATTGCGCCAACATGATCGGACTGGCACGGATCGGATATTACAACGGCGTGATTTTTCATCGCGTCATCGGTGGCTTCATGATTCAGGGTGGCTGCCCGCTCGGAACTGGCACCGGCGGCCCTGGTTACACTATTAAAGCCGAATT
>JAYVNW010000660.1:0-12602 GCA_043758225.1 Candidatus Kuenenia sp.
GTCTTTGTTCGCATCAGCGAAGCTCCACAGATTTGGAATGCAAGTGTAATAGATTCGGCCATTGTGCTCGATGACTCCAGCACCAGTTCCATCGACGATGTCATTGAAGCCGTCGGCAAAGAGCGTGTCGCGATCCAGCGTGCCGTCGCCGTCAGAATCTTCCAGCATCCGCAAGCGATCATGTTCCTTCGCCCAATTCTGAACATCATTACCCATGTACCGGCGAAACATGGCCGCACGCTCTTCGACTGATTCCAGTTGCAGATCGTTCTCCAGCCAGTTCATGTGGTTACGGTTGTCCTCGACACCCACTTCCTGTCGAAACGTCTCGCACACGATGATGCGGCCATCATTGGTAATCGTGAAGCACACAGGATTGGCCAGCATCGGTTCCGCAGCCAGCAGCGACCCCCGCACATTTTTCGGTAGCCGAAATCCTTTGAGTGCAAGTTCTGCATCCTTCGAGGCATCCGCGATCTTTGGTTTGTATTCATCCTGCGACCAGACAATTTCTGCCGACATAACAAACAACAGGGCGGAAGTAAAAAATAGCGATCGAATCATGACAGGAGTCTTGCTGGCAGAAGGTTCTAATATTGCGACAGCCGAGACCCCTGCGTGATGCTCGCTGAGGTTGCTCGATTGCCGTACAATTTACCGTAGGCCTACACTGTCCAGAAGCAGCAAATACGAAGCTGGCTGGGTTCAGGGTGATTTCCGGTGGAAAAGAAATTTACACTCGCAGATTCTAACGACAAGCTGCCGGACGATGTGAAGCCGCGCGTTGTCTGGCGTGATAAGTTCTGGCTCACGAACGAAGCACTCAGTGTCTACGTTCGCAGCGCAGGTTTATTCGGCAACGAAATGCATTCGCCCATCATGGCCGTCGGGAACGGGGTTCCAGCGATTGTTTGTCGATTTGCGGAACAGACCAGCAAAGGAATTATGTGGCGCGACATCGGGTTGGGTGATTGGTTATTGGATCTCATAAAACACGCGTCAGATTTTTCCGCAGCGTTTTTCGACCAGGGCAGAGAACTCGCGAACGTTCGCCATCTGCGTTTCCAAGTCTTCCAGAGGCACGTTGGAATCGTGGATGGACTTCATTCTTCGAGCCAGCATTTTCCAGTCTCGCGAATCAGGTGCGGGAAGTGTCAGGTCTTTCGCATTACCTCGCACAAGTCGCAGGCAATCAATCAGCTCGCGCAGGAAAATGTAGGCAAGTTGGATCGAGTCCCGCTGAGCCTTTTCGATCAGATTCAATTTTGCAGCTTCGTTCAACGCCCGCAGCGTGTTGGGATGACGCAGTGATGTCATCGTTGTGCCGAATGTCATCTGCAGTGATTGAACGGCATATTCGCAATCCACGATTCCGCCGTCACTCAGCTTGGCGTTGATCGCTCCACCCCGCACAAGTTGCCGAATTTGTCGTTCTCGCATGGCACGCATGGCCGCGAATTCAAATTGGCCAGCCTCGTAAATTGCTCGATGGCATGCAGCCGTCACGGTTGTCTGAAAATCCCGGTCTCCGGCAACACTTCGAAACTTAACCAGAGCCTGTCGCTCATAAGGCCATGCGGGCCCGTCCTGGGCATAGTATTTCTCAAAGTCCTGCAATGAAACGGCACCGGAACCGGCTTGTCCAAACGGCCGCATTCGCAGATCGACGTGGAAAATACCGTCTTGTGGCGCGACGATGCCTGTGGCGACAGCGTTAATAAGATGATCAAAGAACACTCCGTTTGATATGGCATTTGTTCCGCTTGTACGACCGGGTTCCTCGAAGATCAAAATGAGTTCGATGTCCGACGCAAATCCCATTTCAATGCCGCCGAATTTTCCGAGTCCGGCCAGCGCCCATCGACATTTGGTTGTGCCGTCTTCGCATATTGGATGACCATATTCAGACACGAGTTGTTTCCATGCCACTTGCAGTCCGTTGGTGACAACGATTTCTGCCAGCTCAGTCAGTTCTTCGGAAAATGCGCCAAACGGACGACAATGTCCTAGGACATGTCGCATGTCGATGCGAAATAGATTTCTGTCTTTGAACTCGTTCAAAGCTAACCATGCGTTCGCAGTCGAGCGGGGTACGTCAGTACCCTGAGAGTTTCTTTGGCCACCATTGATCACGGAATCTATCAGGGGATTGACATCCCCCGCTCGGCTCTTCACCGTATCACATGCCTTATTCAATTCATGCTGTAGTGATTCGCGATCTTCGCGAACCGCCAGTGCTTCTGGATTTGCCAGCAACGGGAACAGTTGCTGATGGCGCGACTGCAAGAATGCTTCCCACAGGTAATGGCTGATGCCCAGAACGCGCGCGACAGCATGCAGTACTTCCGATCGACGCAGCGACTTCATGTTGTCGAACCATGCGACGGCAGGCTGCAGTCGCGACACCAAATCGCGAAATCTTGCCAGTGCATGGTGTGGATCGTTTGTTGTCGGAAGCCAATGAGTGAACTGTTTGATCAGTGTTGCCGCGAGTTGGAGTTCCTGCAGACGTTCCTCACTGTCGATCGGGCGACCGTTGCGTTCACGAACATACAACACGTCGCGAACCTGGCTGCCTTCCGCGTCAATGATTGCTCGCAGCACTCGAAAACGACTTAAAGACAAGGCGCTGGCCAGTTCGTACAGAAATCCCCAGGAATCGGCACCAGTAATATTCATCTGCGTCAGCACAGAATCCGGAAGGCGAATGAGTTCGACATCCACTTCGGCCGACGTCGATTCGGATTCTGACTGCTGTGGAACGACGTCACAGAATCGCGAAAGCAATTCCGCTCGAACGTCGTCAATATGGTTGTTTCGTGAAAGCAGACTCAATCGCGAGATTTCATGCTGCAGCGATTTCGCAAGACCTTCCACAATCTTTGTGGACTCTGACGTGTCGCCGTACGAAACTTCAATTCTCACTTCGAAACATGCCAGAAATCGACCGGTGACACAGCGATCTCCGTAGCCGTTTACGCCGACACCAGTCAGCGCATCGCCACGTCGGATGTTCAGGCGATAGATCGACAGCAGCCCGCAGATGACCGACAACCATCCGGAGAAATCTTTTCCGCAGACGATCAGATTCCATTGATCAGTGGCTGCGGGGTTTTGTCGTACTGAAACGATCGCGTCGGAACCGGCATCCACCGCCGCAAAGATTTCGGCCAGTTGGAGTTGTCGTTCCGATAATTGTTGCCGTTGCGCATCGGACAAGACGTTTGGTAGCGTTAAATCATCCGGTAATCCGGTTGCTGTTCTGTCATTCGATACTGCATCCGAAGCTTTGGACTTCGAGGTTGATTCGAAATGCAGGCTTTCATCGAAGATGGTGCGTACTGCGAGTCGATGTTCATTGAATCGCAACATCAGCGTTGCGGCGTCCGGATAGTCCAGACGGTTTGCCAGCCATTCCAGTTGACGCCGATCTGATGGCAGTTCGTGCGTCTGCTGGTTGTGCAACAGTTGCAGAGAATGCTCGACGGTTCTCAGAAAAACATACCCCGCACGCAATTGCCGATACCATGCCGCGCTGATCAAACCGAACTCAGCAAGTCGTACGAGCGAATCGAGCGTATTGAAGTTCAGAATTCGTTGTTCATGTTCGCCGTGAATCAACTGCAGGCTCTGGACGAGGAACTCGATGTCGCGAATTGAACCGACGCCAAGTTTGACTTCGGAATAAAGTTTGCCCCGTTGTCGCAGGCGCTGTTCGATGAGTTCTTTCATCTGATGAATGCTGTTAAGGATATCCACAGCGGAATCAGTGAAAAGCAGAGGGCGGATACGTGTCAGAAACCGATGTCCAACACCGCGATCTCCGGCAACAACGCGTGCCTTGAGCATCGCCTGCTTTTCCCATGTTGCAGCGTCCTGAATCAGGTAATCAGCGTACGCAGTGATCGTGCTCACGAGCGGACCGGCTTCCCCCCACGGCCGGAGCCGCAAATCCACACGATACAAAAATCCCGGCGGCGAGTTTTCCGCGAGTCCCTCGATTGTCAGTCGAGCCACCCGTTGCATCACGGATGAATCATGATCACAGATCAATACCAGGTCGATATCTGAACTGTAATTGAGTTCCTCACCACCGTGCTTGCCGAGACTGATTACCGACAGCGACAAGTCTGTGACGTTCGCATCCTGCATCGCAAAATTCAAACTGCATTGCACCATCGCGTCTGCAAGCAGCGAAAGTTGCAATGTCACAAAACGCAGGTCCAGCAGACCGAATGCGTCGCACATCCCGATCCGCAATAATTCGCGTCGCTGGAATTTTCGCAGAGCGGACAGTTTCTGTGATCGATTCATGGCAGCTGTGATCTCAGCTGTTGCCTCCTGCACGAACTGTTCACGAGCTTTCATTTCTGATGTGCGTCCGCTCAACGTCAGCGTCGTCAGATAGGGCGGATCGGCTAACAGCGTCTGTATCAGATAGGGACTCGCACAAGCCAGTCGTGCCAGAATTCCCAGCGCACGTGGCGTTGAGTTGAATAATCCAAAAACATCAAGCTGGCTGGCCGCGTTACGAACGTACTGATCAATTACGCTGAGAACAAAGTCTTTCAGCGGGGCGTCATGGCAGACACGATGAAGATTCCAGTACCAAGGCGGTTCTTCCCGCTTGGCCAATCCTGCGTCAGAATTCGCTCCCACGGAACAAAGCCACGTTGATTTGATCCGCATCAGCGTTCGGACGCCAGCTTCGGGTTCAACAAAACCGGTTGCCCGGAGATGATTGACATTGGAGTCGTGTTTTGATTCGGTCAGATTATCAAAAGATGGGAGCATTTGAATCGATACTATACCGTTTTCGGTTGTGTCTGATGCACAGTGCGATCTCCGCAGTGCGAATCCCTTCCCCCATTGAGGGGTACCTCGACTGGCAGTATAGCAATCTAAGCCTGTGGAGCCGACATGCCAAATGGTAGCGCCGTTATACAATTCCTGGCCGTTCTCGCTGTCGACTCAGCAGTCGAGCAATTGATTGAATCATTTATTTGCTGACCGTGATTGACGATCTTGAGTCCGGTCGATTTCTTGCTTCTGCGGTCCACACAGTGGGGGCTGTGTTTAACGAAACGGATTTGCTCGCACCGCAGGAAACTAGGTCTCTTCGCAGCCTGAGTGTGTTTGTGATTGCCGGCCGGGATTCCGTGCCGACGTCTCATCACTCAGCATTGACTGACTCCTCGGCACGTTGGACCCGTCACTCCTCAGCCCATGTGTTTCCGAAGCCCGAGGTGATGCAGTTACTGCAGCGATGGGGTTCTGAATCGCCACTGCTGACGGACGATTACGCACCGGTGGATATCCTGATGAGCAGTCACTTCCTGGGGAAGAAGTATCGCTGAGTCGATCCATAAAAATGCAATCTATCGCAGTCACGACTCCGGTCCCAAGGTCGTAAATACCACCGGCCACAATGAGTTCTTTCCGCTGAATCATTTTCGAAATCACGGGAGACGCCTCTGCCAGTAGAATCGCCTGGTTCAGGACGTTTTGCCGAACGGCTTTGTTGAGGTCACCACCCGACGTTTTGACGGCGGGACGAATGTACTGGAAGAGTCCGCTGATCTGTCCGGGAACATCCGTGCCCTTCATCGTCGCATTGACGGCACCGCAATCTGTATGTCCGAGCACGTACAGCACCTTCGCACCAAGAACCTGTGTGCCGAACTCCAGACTTCCGATGTTCTCACTCGACGCCACATTGCCTGCGATGCGAGTAACAAACAGGTCTCCGAACCCCTGATCGAAGACGATCTCAATCGGCACTCGGGAATCCGCACAGCCGAGGAATGCGGCGAACGGTTTCTGTTCACGAGCCACCGCTCTCACTCGATTCATGTCGCGATTGGCCTCCGATTTTCCGGATGCGAAACGGCTATTCCCGGAATACAGGACCTTCAACGCTTCTTCGGGAGTCGCTGGCGCCACGAATGCCAACCAGCAGATTAAAGGGAAACGTGATGGCCAGAGCGGCCGTCAGATAGAAAGTGGGATTCGCCTCGGGCAGCGTCATTCGCACCGCCGGCGGTGCGGCGATGTACGAAGCACTTGCCGCCATGGTCGCCAGAACAGTGCAGCCACCGACCGACAGTCCAGACAGGGAACCGAGCCAAGCTCCCAGAGTCCCATGGATGATCGGCATCACTATGCCGAAGGCCAGCAGAAAGAATCCCGCCTGCTTCAGATCACCCAGTCGCGAACCGGCGGCGAGACCCATTTCCAGCAGAAAAATGGACAGCAGTCCCTTAAAAAGTCCTTCAAAAACGGGCTGCACCGGCTTCCAGCCGGTCTCACCCACTGCGGTTCCGATCACAAGACCACCGACCAGGAGCAGCATGGATCGTGATGTAAGTAATTCGTGCATAATTTCTTTCACTGGTCGCCCCAGTTGTTTCGCTTCATTTCCTCCAGCAGCCTTTGCAGCGGCCGCCATTTGAAACGCTCCGATTGCGAGAGCGATCTGGATCCCGGGGATTTCCAGCAGAGTCATCAGCGTCGGCATGAATCCTTCCGCAGGTGCCCCGACGGAAGTCGTAAACTGCTGAGCTGCGATGAACGTCACGGCTGACACAGAGCCGTAGTGAGCCGCGATGCCGGCCGAATCCGCAATGCTGAATTTCCCCAATCGTCGCAGTACCAGATAGGCAGAAACGGGCGTCAGACATCCCAGCAGAATCGTGACAAAGGCCGGACCTGAAATCGAGGCCAAAGAGCTGTGGGAAAGCTCAACGCCTCCCTTCAGGCCGAGGGCAAAGAGAAGATATATGGAGAGACCAGTGTAGAGATCCCGCGGAAGTGCCAGCTCGCTGCGAACCAGCCTTGCAAAAACCCCCAGCGCAAACGACAGTGTCAGTGGCGAACACAGATTGATCCTGAGAACATCCAGCATTGAAACACGCCTCAAGTTTTGCGAAAAATAAAACACTATATTTAATACACGATATTTAATACACGAAATATGTTTCGTGTATTATGTATCGCTATTTCCCGTCGAACACAAGAGTATCGGCTATGAAAAAACGTAAAAAAACGGATTCCCGGATTCCGCCGCCGGATTCGGTGAAGGCCGAACCGGCGAAGGCGGCTGGCTGGACGTTTCTCACGAACCACACTCACGTTCTGCTCTGTCTCTACCGGAATCCGGAAATCACGTTGCGTGAAGTCGCCGTGCTGGTGAGAATCACTGAGCGAATGGTTCAGAAAATCGTCGCGGAACTGGTCGAGGCCGATTTTCTGGAAGTCACCAAAGTCGGACGTCGCAACACGTATCGGATCACGGTCGATAAAAAACTGCGGCATCCGTTGGAGTCACATCGCAGCATTGGAGATATGCTCGAAAATCTCAGCAGCGACTGACGGCAGTGCGCATCGGGCAGCCAGCGAACAGCGGTGAGACACCATCGCCATTGCGAGTGCAGATGAACCACGGACCAACAATTCGGCACCGGCCGTCAGAACAACAGGCCCTAGGAGCAACAGCAGTATGACCATTGACAATTCCACTGCAGGAAATCGGAGTTGACTTCCTGCTCAACGGCACAGGAAATCCCGTCGGCGGTGCGACGGGGATACTGTCAGCCCGTCACTCCGCCCACGCGGATCTTCTCGCTTAGACCACGGGTTTACGACGTCTTTGATACTTCGCGTTTAACCGGCTTCACAGCTTTCATCTGTCAATACAAGAGGTTCGTATTGTTTATTTGTTGATATTGTTTTACCGTCGTACACTTCAAGTTCAGGAGCTACGATAATTATTCACCGCTCATTGAATTAAGTGCAAAACGGCCGTTGATCGAGAGATAGCCTGAACGGGGAACTGCTGTCGAGCTAAATCGTAATAGACCACAATATCACTGAAACAGACGACTTAGACAGAAGCCAGGCTTTTCGATGGACAGTATGGGAACTTCAGGAAAAGATAACGAAGGAGATTTGGTCTCGGCTGCGTGGATTTTCGAACAGATCGCACTTCGCGATGGTCTGCATGTGGACCGTTCCAGAATCAGGCGAGCTGTTGGCCAGGCATCTCAAACGTATCTGGGTGCGGCGGAAGGTGGTTGGTGGCGGTGGATCGTGGAGACTGGGCAAAGTCTCGGTCGCAAATGCCGCGTGATCGATGGCGATCTGCAGCAACTGGTCCAACTCGCCCGCAACGGCGTGGTTGTGATCCTGCGGTCAAGCGATGGCAGGGTCTGGCATTCGTTGACCGTGGATGGTCGGCGTCTGAACCTTAGCACTCCGGGCGGGGAACCTGCTTCGCGAGTCGCATCGGTCCGCAAGGTCGAAAAACAGCTTCGACTGGAGGGTTTCGAAGGGACACGGCGTTGCGTCGTGGTTGAATCTTCGCTGACATCTTCTGATTCGTTGCTTTCAGAGGCCGGTGAGAAGAAACCTTTTCAGCGTTTGATGTCACTTCTGCGAGCTGAAAGCCGGGACGTCTGGGTTGTCGTAATCTTCGCGCTGGTGTCCGGTCTGTTGACGATGACCACACCGTTGGCGGTAGAGGCATTGGTCAATACAGTCGCCTTCGGTCGGTTTCTGCAGCCGGTGATTGTGCTTTCTTTGATGCTGTTGGCGTTCCTGATTTTTCAGGCAGCAATGAAAGTCGTGCAGACGTTCGTTGTTGAAATCATCCAGAGGCGACTTTTCGCACGAGTTGCCGCAGACTTGTCGTTTCGGCTTCCTCGTACGCGAGTTGAAGCTCTTGACGAAAAGTATGCGCCAGAGCTGGTCAATCGTTTCTTCGATATTGTGCTTGTGCAGAAGATCAGTGCTCAATTGCTGCTCGATGGGATTTCGCTCGTCTTGAGCATCGCTGTCGGTATGACAGTGCTGGCGTTTTATCATCCTTATCTGCTGGCATTCGATGTCGTACTGGTTTTTGCAATCCTGTTCATGACGTTTGTATTGGGGTATGGTGCTGTAAAGACCAGCATCAAGGAATCCAAGACGAAATATGCGATGGCGGCCTGGCTGGAAGATCTGGCGCGATGTCGCACGACGTTCCGCTATGACGGTGCGGCCGAATTTGCATTGGAACGTTCAGACCAACTGATCTACGACTATTTGACTGCACGCAAAAAACATTTCCGGGTGCTGATGCGGCAGATTATTTTTATGCTGCTGTTGCAGGCGTTGGCGAGTACGGGATTGCTCGCGATTGGCGGCTGGCTGGTCATTTCCGGCCAGTTGTCCCTGGGACAGCTGGTTGCGGCGGAATTGATTGTGGCCGTTGTCGTTGGTTCGCTGGCAAAGCTTGGCAAGCACATAGAGAGTTTTTATGACCTGATGGCATCCATCGACAAGCTCGGTTCTCTGTTTGATCTGCCGATCGAACGTACGGATGGGTTGCTGACGATGAATTCAGGGCTGGGAATCGTCGCCAAGGATGTATGCTATTCACTACCGGACGGACGTGAAGTCCTTAAGAATCTTTCGCTGACAATCAAGTCCCGGCAAAAGGTGGCCATTACTGGTCCCAGCGGCTGTGGCAAAAGTTTGTTACTGGACATGTTGTTCGGGCTCCGAGAACCAACGTCGGGGTTGGTGACCGTGAATGGCATCGATCCGCGCGATGTGCGTCCGGATGTCCTGCGAAGGCATGTCGCTCTGGCACGTGATATTGAAATCTTTGAGGGGACGATTGCAGAGAATGTGCATCTGGAACGCCCCGACATCAGTATCGGTGAAGTCCGAACAGCATTAGAAATCGTGGGACTGCTGCCAGCGATTCAACAGCATCCGCGAGGGCTCGACACGTCTTTGACATCCTCAGGAGGGCCATTGACAACAAGCCAACTGCGTCGCCTGATGATAGCACGCGCGATTGCGGGCGCGCCGGAGATCGTGCTTCTGGACGAAATCCTGGACAGTATGTCTGACGATGGTTCCGTACAGATTCTGCAACGAATTATCAACGCGGATTCACTGCAAATGATTTTGCTGGTGACAAATCGAGAGAAATTGAAATCGATGATGGATCATGTGATTCAGGTTTCGGGAGTGCAACCATGATAAATCCGTCGACACACACTGAAGTGTTAACTACGGAGACAACTGCCCGGCGTCGGTCGATCTTAACACCGGTCGCGTACAGCTATGCTCTGATGCCATCGCTGCAGCTGGCGAAATCATCACGCCTGGCGCGGCGAGTTGCAGTTGTGCTGTTGGTACTTTTAGTCGCAACAATGGTGCTGATGGTGTTCGCTCCGTGGCAGCAAACAATTACCGGTGGTGGCTATGTCGTCGCGTACGCGCCGCGCGAACGCCAGCAGGTGCTGGAAGCGACGATCAAAGGTCGCATCTTTCGCTGGAATGAAGATCTGGTTGAGAACGCGCGTGTCTCAAAAGGAGAATTCATCGCTGAAATTCGTGACCTTGACGATTCGTATTCTTTGCGTCTGCAGGGACAACTGGAGAACACATCGTCCATTCTGGATGCATCTCAGAAAATCGTTGATGCGACCGACGGCCAACTGCAGGCGTATCGGCGAGTGCAGACAGAAATCGAAGCGGCTCAGAATGCCTATGTACAATCGGCCACAGAAAAAGTCACTGCGGCTGAACAGAAACTCGCAATTGCCGAAGCCGCGATTCCGCAACTCAAGGCGGCTTATGATCGGGCAAAAATGCTTGAAGCTGCTGGAAACATCGCGTTGGAAAAGCTGCAGGAGATTGAACGCAAGTTGCTGGAATCTCAGGGTAAAGTGAAAGAAGAAACCGCCAATGCTTCTGCCTCCCGCGCGGAACTGCTCGGGAAGCAAAGCGATCGAGAAGCGTATATTCACAAAGCCGAAGCTGATGTGCGTTACTACGAAGGCGCGCTCGACAAAGCGAAATCAGAAGTGTCCAAGGCGGAGAAGGAACAATTCGAAATGCAGTCCAAAGTCGCGCGACAAAATACACAGGAAATAGTTGCGCCGTTTGATGGCTACTTAGTGCATTTGAGTGCGAATTCAGGTTCGCAGATGGTGAAGGAAGGTGACCCGATCTGCACCATTGTCCCGGAAACGAAAGATCGTGCCGTGCAGATCTGGCTGGACGGAAATGATGCACCACTTGTGGCAGCGGGGCGTCATGTTCGCTTGCAGTTTGAAGGCTGGCCGGCTGTGCAATTCGCCGGATGGCCATCGGTGGCTGTGGGAACCTTTGGTGGCACCGTGGTTTCTGTGGACATGGTAGATAATGGCAAAGGAAAATTTCGCTGCCAGATTCTTCCGGATGATTCAGAGACGAACAGGTGGCCGCCAGACCGCTTCCTGCGCCAAGGCGTGCGAGCCAACGGCTGGATTCTTCTGGAGCAGGTGCCGTTGTGGTTCGAGGTCTGGCGGAAGCTCAACGGATTTCCGCCGACCGTTGACGTGGAGTCATCGATGTATTCGGTAGAGAAAAAAGACGACGCTGGGAAGAAGTAGCACTAATGTCGCCATCACGCTCCGCGCGATGACCCCCCAACGAACAATATTCACGTACCAGACAAGGTGCAACTTTCCAAGCGAACGGTTGGCGATGACAAGTAGCCACGCACGAAGAGAGCACCGAGAAACCGCGTTGGAGCGACGGCCTACACTCTAAGCGACATTGGTTACGGACCAAATTCAAAAAATTGGGCAGCCACAGTGCCTCTGTGCCGCAACATGGTTTTTGGGTGATAGAAATTGGCACCATGGAACTTTAGTGACGCGGCCTGCTCGGGGGCTCATCACAACATTGCTCACCGAGTCACGGCAAAGCGTGACGGCGACATTCGATCGTACCGATCGTTCCGGCAATGACGATTGCTCCGTGAACGTATTGCGAATCTGACTGTGACGCGCGATGCTTGGCCGTTGTGATCAGTTCCTGCCATCCGATGACTACGACAACGACGAATAATCGTTACTGCTGGTTCTGTTTCGTCACGGAAGACTTTTTGAACATGCGCAGAATCTGCCGCATCGTATTTGCCGCAATCCTGCTGACCGGCTGTGCGACTTCAAAGAAGCCGACTGCGGTTGTTGATGCCAAACGTCCGTATCAACACCTGCCCGAGCAAATTGCAGCAAAGCAGGCGAGTGACGACACTATCCAGCTCACCAGCTTTCAGAATGACGTCGCAGACGAAAAGACGGACACGCCGGAATCGAAATCAGACACTCCGAAATCTGCTACTGACGAGCGATCAGCCACTGACGAGTTACAAAGTGCGGCTCCGGGGAATGCGGCAGATGCTGAAGCTCACGCTGTGCAGTTTGACGAAGTGGTCGATTCAGTTTACGACAGCTATCCATTGCTCGAATCGGCGTTGCTCAGCCGAAACATTGCTTGGGGCCAGCGCGTGGGTGCCTCCGGAGCGTTCGATTTGAAGCTCAAGGGAGCCAGTGAAAACGGGCCACAGGGATTTTATCAAACGTATCGTCAGAACATAGGCGTCGTGCAGCCCACATACTGGGGTGGCGAGGTCTTCGCGGGCTATCGAGTTGGCCGTGGTGACTTTCAGCCATGGTATCAGGAACGTCAGACCAACGGCGGTGGCGAATTCAAAGCGGGTGTTCAGGTTCCTCTCGCCCGTAACCGCGACATCGATGCACGTCGCGCTGAACTCTGGA
>JAYVNW010000661.1:0-3141 GCA_043758225.1 Candidatus Kuenenia sp.
CCGATAAACACTGGAAGCAACCACAAAACCAATCGCCGTCTTGAAAAAAATGTGCTCATCTCGCCCATTGAATAGATAGTTTGCAGCGAACGAAATCAAATTCCCGATCTGGCCATGTGAGAACTTCCAACTATTCTGCGCCAGCTTGAGCAGTTCTTGCGGCCTCGGCGCCTCGGATCATCTGGAACTGTGGGCTGAGGACGATCGTTTCCATTGCGACCGAGAACCGATAGTCGTGCGCTTTGAGCTGACTCATTATTTCTGCAATCAGTGGCTCATCGGACAACTGGACAGATCGGCCCAGGGCATATCCCAGTAACCGACGGCAGAATGTTCGAAGGAACGCGTCGCGACGAGTATTCAGCAGATAGTTGCGCAGACCATCCAGGCCATTGACCGGCGTTCCGTCGGGCAGCACAATTTCGGTATCAATGGCGTGGCCGGATTTGTCTTCGGCTCGAAAACGTCCAATCGTGTCGAAGTGCTCCAGAGCAAAGCCGAATGCATCGATTCGCTGATGGCATTTCATACACGCCGGATCGCTGCTGTGAAGTTCCGTCAACTTGCGTTCAGTCAAGTCTGCCGGCACTTCTTCGGGTAATACGGGAACGCCCTTTGGAGGCCGAGGCAGTTTCTCGCCGAGCAAAAATTCAGACACCCAGTTGCCGCGCAGAATCGGACTTGTCCGAGAGGCCCCGGACTGTTTCGACAGCGTTGCCGCCATTGTCAGAATGCCGCCGCGTGAGACGGCTTTTGTCCCGTTAACGCGTTGCCAGTCATCGCCTGCAAGACCCTCAATGCCGTAGAACTTTGCCAGTTGAGAGTTCACAAATGTATGATCGGCGTCAAGCAGATCCAGCACAGAACCGTCGTTGCGAAACAGGTCTTCAAAGAATCGAATGGCCTCTTCATACATCGCACCGCGAAGCTCCTTGAACTCCGGATAATGCTGTTCGCTCTTTTCATCCAGCTGATCAAAATCCCGAATGTGGAGCCACTGACATCCGAATTCAATCGCCATACGCCGGGTCTTTGCATCTGCCATCATTCGTCGCATTTGCGAACGAAGAACATCTGGCTGATGGAGGGTTCCCGCAGCTGCCGCATCGCGAAGTTCCGGATCGGGAAGAGACGACCACAGAAAGTAGCTTAAGCGATTCGCCAATTCATAGTTGCTGACTGGCGTGGCTGCAGTGCCAGGCTGAGCGTGCTCGCCGCGATACAGAAACGCTGACGTCACGAACACGCGAGCCAGCAACATGCGAATCGCCGCATCATGCGAAAGTTCCTGCTCGCGAAGTCGTTGATACAGCTTCGTCAGTTGATCGCGTTCTGATTCTGAAACCGGACGCCGCCATGCTCGATTCGCAAAATCCAGCACGGCCTGCACATGCACGGGCTCCGTATCCTTCATTAATTTGCGGAACTCATCCGCACGTTGCATGATCCCGTCCTTCATCGGCGTGAAGGCACTGGGGTCTGCGTCCTGAGTCGCAAACTGCCACAATTGTTCGTACGCATCAACAAGGGCCAGTGGATCCTGGCTGACAAAGTGCATGTCGTCCCAGAGTCGATCAAGTTCCGCAGTTTCAGCCTCATTGAGCATCAACCGTTTGAGATGATCGTCTTCGCGATAGTACAAAGTCAGCGTGACAACTTCATCGACGGGAACAATCTTTGTGTAGCAAAGTGCAGCAGGAAAGAGATTTCGGAAGTCATCGAATTGGTTCAGCAGTCGTTGGCGTGATTTGCTGTCTTCGCCAACAATAATGGGAGCATCGTAGCTGACCGGTTTATCGCCATCTGACCATGTAGATTTGCCACCTTTGATTGTTGCTGAACCTGCGGCCAGGCTGGAAAGTCGTTCCGGCTTTGTTGTCAGTACCCGCAACTGCACGGTTCCTTCAGCCCCCATCGCGGCGTCCAGCGAGCCCGTAGCAACGAACTCGCAGCCCTCAATGATGTCAGCGGGGATGACGACTTCAAGGACCGACGGTGCCTGGACACACAGATTTGCGGCCTCGATCAATTCGCCATTTGGACGCTTTCCGAACAAAGCAGGGTCGAGACCAAAATTCGACTTTGATCCATCAGCAGGATCAGAATTTTGAGCCAGCAGTTTCTTTCGCACAACCGCAAACAGTGGCCCGTTGAGCGATGTCAACTGGCGATGAAGAAGCGCATCGGGTGCATCAGCGGCAAGGTCGCCAATACCATTTGTCAGTTGAGCCTGAAGTTTCTCAGCCAGCTGTTTTTTGGCCTCAACATCCGCAGCAACTTGCCACTGAGCAATCAACGAACCGACAGGAATGATCGATTCCGCTCCGCCGCCCGAATCCGGCTCGCTATAGAAATGCCAAACCCCGGCATTGCCATGTCGATCCGCGTGCGGGTTGCCAGCCAAAATGTCGGGCGAAATATCTTTTGCCAGATCCCATACGGCAGCCGCATCATCCCTTGCTGTCACATTCAAATCAATCGCAGTCATGTCGCAGGAATGTTCTCCATCGCGCGGGCCGATGATCAGTGAAAGCAAATCACCCGGCTGCACGACCAGATTTTCAAACGGACCAAATTTGTGTTCTTCCGCGCCACCTGCTGTGCCTGCGGCCAGACGTTGCCGAGTGTTGCCTCGCCGCAATTCTAACAGCCACGTGACTCCATTACCGCAACCGATATGAGCCCGCTGGACTCGACCAGTCACATTCACGGCACCGCCGATCGGACTTCGCCATCCGACGATAACACGAAGCTTTGGAGTCGGGTGAACTCCAACACCATGCGGCTTCAAGTCACCAGGAATTCGCACCAGCTCATCTGATGAATTCGCAACGACGTTTAACGCATCCGGGCCAATCCAGCCTTTGACGAAATCATAGTTCTCTGAACGCTCTGATTTCTGGGTAATGTAGGAATCAATTCTCGCCTCGCCCGCACCGATGCCAAGATACGCGAACCACGCCGCCAGCACTGTCGGATCGATCTTGCGCTTCGCCGCCAGGTCATCAATCGTCGATTGATCCGCTGATGCACCGGCTTCAGCAGCAGCTTCCAAACATGCTGCCGCACTGCTGAGCACGAGTTCACGATGAGCATTCAACGTTGCGACCGCATGACGGACATCTCGCAGCAGCAGATCAG
>JAYVNW010000662.1:0-4252 GCA_043758225.1 Candidatus Kuenenia sp.
CCATGATTGCCCTTTCTCAAATGCGTGCTGTAAGATTTCACGAGCCACTTCAATATTCTGCACGCAGGAGCCCACGATATGACGCCATTCGGAAATGACCGACCATTGACTCCGTCGCTTGATCGCCGACAGTTACTTGCTTATGCAGGATTTGGAGCGGCGATGATGACTTCTGCGGCATCGACTGCTGCCGTCCAGCAGCAGGCAACGGCGGTTGTCGAAAAACGTCGATACAACATGAAGAAGTCGATCAATCTCTGGGCCTTTCCATATCCGGACAAAATGACGCTGCGTCAATGCATGCAACTTGCGAAGGATGCCGGATTCGATGGCATTGAATTGAACTATGATTTGGAGAGCGAGTTGTCTCCAAATTCAAGTACGAAAGAATTCACTGCAATTCGACGCATGGCAGACGAAATCGGTATCGCGATCAGTGGGGTGTGTTCATTCCTGTTCTGGCCATATCCGCTCACCAGCAACAACGCTGAAGAACGAGCCAGCGGCCTGCAGTTGGCCGGGTTGATGACTCAGGCAGCCCATGATTTGGGAACGAAGAATCTGCTCGTCGTACCCGGCGCAGTTCACATGCCGTGGCGAGCCGACCATGAACCAACTCCCAATGACGTCTGCGACAAGCGCGCGGTCGAAGCCATCACGAAGCTGCTGCCGAATGCCGAAAAGCTGGATGTGTCACTGAACATCGAGAATATTTTCTTCAACGGTTACCTGATGTCACCGTTTGAGATGATGGCCTTCGTTGACAAGTTCGCCAGCGAACATGTGAAGGTACATTTTGATACTGGCAATATCATGGAGTATCAATTTCCTGAACACTGGATTCCAATCCTGGGCAAACGCATTCGTAACGTGCATCTGAAGGAGTACTCGAAAAAAAGTACTGATCATTCGCTCGAAGCCTTTCGCCCGCTGCTTGACGGCACCACAAACTGGCCAGCAGTGATGCAGGCCTTTGCCGACGTTGACTATCAAGGCTATCTGACGTTCGAATATTTCCATCCGTACCTCCATCACCCAGAGGCGCTGATTTACCAGACCGCAGATTCGCTGGATCGATTGCTGGGAATTCGGTGAAAAAGAAGCAGAAATTGAAAACACTTATCTGCGATGATCGGCACTGAATAGTCGCACAAAACACATGTACTCTCGTTCAGAGATCAGCGTAAATCAGAGAAGATCAATGTTCCAAAAACTAACTGTCAGATGGCATAGTCGACTGAAGCGATCGAGCCGTTTCAACGTCCTGACGAATTTGCTTCACCAGAAACTCTATCGAGTCAAAAGATTGCAACGGTCGAATTTCTGACAACAGATCGACCTTCAAAACCTTGTCATAAAGATCACCGCTGAAGCCATCGATGTGGCATTCAACTTTTTCACGATGTTCGCCGAACGTTGGGTTCGGGCCAACACTGACGGCAACTGGATAACGCTGACCGTCGAGCATCGTATAACCGGCGTAGACTCCGTGCGCTGGCAAAAGAGTCGCAACTTCTGCAAGGTTCGCCGTTGGAAATCCGAGACCAGCACCCCGCCCTGCTCCGCGCCGCACAACTCCCGTCATTCGATATGGATGTCCCAGCAATTCAGTCGCCTGTCGCAGGGATCGACTGCAGAGAAGCTCGCGAATTCGGCTGGACGAAATGAGTTGACCGTTCGTTTCAACTGGACTCACGATATGGCACGGAAGTGATGCACGCTGGCAAAGCCCCTTCAGCATCGCCGTGTCGCCCCTGCGATCCCGACCGAATCGAAAATTCGGTCCTTCGACAACACCCTTCGCATCAAATGTCTCAACAACAACAGATTGAAAGAATTGCTCCGGTGACATCTCCAGCAGCGACTGAGTTACTGGCAACACAATCACAGAATCCGCACCAGCAGCCCGCAGTAGCTCAATTCGATCGTCAACCGTAGTCAGAATCGGAGGCGTGAATTCCGGACGCAGTACCGCGATCGGATGCGGATCAAACGTCACTGCAACCGCTTGAGTTCTCTGCTCTGCCGCAAGCTGCCGTAGCGCTGCGAGCATGACAGCATGGCCCAAGTGAACCCCGTCAAAGTTCCCGATGGCCACGCAGCCATGCAGTTGTTCAAAGTTTACCGGGATGCACAGTGGTTTCATGAATCGTAAATTGTCAGGTTCTTCGTACAACACAGAAAATAAAGGACTACAGGCGTTGGCCCGCCGAACAGCTAGTCTATCCGGCTCGCAGAGCGTTGCCCGTAGCGGTCTTGCCGGTCTGATCGCTGACTCCAAGCTGTTTCGTAACCATCTGAATGAATTCGTCCATCTCGCTGTTCCTCAAGCATTCCAGGCCCGACCCTAAAATCCGCGACTTCGGCCGCAGGGACCGAAACGAAAAACGCAGATTCAAGTCGCAACTTATACGGCTTTGAATGCAGCGCGAACAGACTCAAACCGCTGAGTTTTTTAACTTCTCCAGGACATACAACATCAGACGCAGGAAGCCAAAGCCTGTACTCCAGCTGTAAATCCGGTACAGTCCGGAATCACGCTGCAATCCGCTCCCACCCCCACCTGGAGACTTCGACATCATGCGTCGATCCGTGGAAAGGAACCGGTGAAGGTCCCAAAGCCCGGTTTATCATGTTCCCGAATTAGGCGAGCGGCTGGGCGTCAGCCCTCCGAGTTCGCGCTCGACACACAAAATGCTGTTCCAACAAATGCCGCAACGTCTTCAATTGAGCCCAACAGCTGGCACAGAACTGTTCACGATGTCAGTCACTACCAAAATCTCTCAAGGAATTCCGTCAATGCCTCGCTCAACTTCGTTTTTGATCGCACTGCTTCTCGCCACAATCCTGCGGCAGAGTTCGACAGCCGACGAACCAATCAAACACGCATTCTTCATCGCGGGCCCGTCATTCACTGGAATCATTGCTGAAGACGGTTCCGAGGAATGGAACGCCGACAAGCCTGCCGCACGAGACGGCTTCATCCTGCCAAACGGCAACGCACTCATCGCGTGGGGCGACGAAGTCAAAGAGTTGACTCGCGAGAAGAAGGTTGTTTTCCACTACACCAAGTCTGCAGACAACGACGAAATTGGGACCGCTCAGCGATTGAAAAACGGCAACACACTCATCACAGAACTGGGCAAAAAACCACGCCTGATGGAAGTCGATAGTGAAGGAAAAATTGTCGTCGAAGTTCCACTGCAGCCCGAAACAGATAACGCTCATATGCAGACACGCATGGCTCGCAAGTTAGCCAACGGCAATTATCTTGCTCCCCATCTGCTGGCGTTCAAAGTGAAGGAATACACACCGGACGGGACAGTTGTGAAACAGTTCGCCACCCATATGGAAGAACTTGGCGGTCGCGCTGCAGAGAACTGGCCATTCACTGCCATACGTTTAGAGAACGGACACACACTGGTAAATCTGACACACGGCAACAGGACAATTGAAATGGATGCGGACGGAAAAGTCATCTGGAAGGTCAGCAATGACGACTTCCCGGATCTGAAACCATTTGCCGATCCCTGCGGAGCTCAGCGACTTCCGAACGGAAACACTGTGATCGCCAGCTATGCATCACAAAAGCCAGTCAAAGTGTTCGAAGTGACACCGGACAAAAAGATCGTCTGGACCTACACCGGACCACACTGCGCGCATGAAATTCAAATACTAACGACCAACGGCAAGCCAATTGAGGGCTTGCCGTTGAAGTAATGATTTTGGGTTACATAACAGATTTTTGACACATTCTGTGTGAGTATGAATCAAAAATCCCAGGCAAGGCGTGTTCCAAAGCCCGAATAGTCCCCACCACCAGGACTGACTGTGGTATCCCGCATCGTATAAACGTAATTGCTCTGTATCTTCATGTTTGGATTCAGGAACCAGTTCAAGCCAAGCGTCACGTCCTGAGCCTGTCCACCATTGATACCAGAGTTCATCAGATTCGCCATGCTGTAACGAGCACCAACCTGCCATGCTCCACAGCCACATTTTGAACCAAGATTGTCATGTGGGACGACACGACCGAACGCTCCGGATTTCTTTTCGTAGTCTCGGTGTTCGCCAGTCAGAAAGTACAACGCTTCAGCGTACCAGCCATAAACGAACACGTTTCCTAATTGTGTGCCGACCGGAGCACCCCCGCCCAATCCGTTGCCGACGCTGTTCTTGTTCCATGCGCACGTATATTCCGTCTGCAACAGCAAAGAATCCATCTGCACGACCCATTCCAATCCACCGAAAT
>JAYVNW010000663.1:0-2965 GCA_043758225.1 Candidatus Kuenenia sp.
GAGTTTCTCGTCGGGCGATCCTTGACAAACGCGGTTCTGAATCTGGAGCTGGAAGATGACGTTCGCGAGGCACTGAAAAAATTTGGCATCAGTATGGAAGAGGCCGCTGAGATGGAGCAGGATGCCGGTCTTGGCAACGGTGGTCTGGGACGACTGGCAGCCTGTTTTCTGGATAGCTGCGCCAACTTGCAGCTGCCGGTTGTGGGATACGGTATTCGATACGAATACGGCATGTTCAATCAACATATTGAAAACGGTCGGCAGATTGAAGATCCTGATCATTGGCTTCGAGACGGCAATCCGTGGGAGCTGGAACGTGCTGAAAGTACGCGACGAATTCACTTCTATGGCCATTCCGATTATTTCGTGGACAGCAGCGGAAGGATCAACGCTCGCTGGGAAAACACTCAGGACATTTTGGCGGTGCCGTACGACATGCCGATACCGGGCCACAAGAACGGAGCGATCAATACGCTGCGTCTCTGGCGTGCTTCGGCGACTGATGAATTCAATCTGGCAGAGTTCAACGCAGGCGGATATTCCGAGGCAGTTGCAGAGAAGAATCTGGCTGAGCAGATTTCGATGGTGCTCTATCCAAATGACGCCAGTGAAAATGGCAAGGAACTGCGGTTGAAGCAACAGTACTTCCTTGTCTCCGCCAGCTTGCAGGATGTCTTGAGCGAATGGATTTCTGTGTACGGAAATGATTTCAGTGAATTCGGAAACTTCAATTGTTTCCAGCTCAATGATACGCATCCTGCCTGTGCCGTTCCGGAACTGATGCGACTATTGATGGATGAACAGGGCTTCGAGTGGCATGATGCATGGAAAATCACAAGCCAGTGTTTGGCGTATACAAACCATACGTTATTGCCTGAGGCGCTGGAACGCTGGTCTGTATCGCTATTCAGTCGATTGCTGCCACGGCTCATGGACATCATTCGAGAAATCGATCGACAGTTTAAAATCCAGCTTGCGAAGCTGTGGCCGGAAGACGTTGCTATCAGAGAACGCATGTCTTTGATTGAAGGTGGCGATCATCCGCATGTTCGCATGGCTTTTCTGGCGATTGTCGGCAGCTTTTCAGTCAACGGAGTTGCCGGGCTGCATACAACGTTGCTGACGTCCGGCCTTTTCGCAGATTTCTACAAGCTTTGGCCGGCAAAATTCAACAACAAAACAAATGGTGTTACTCAACGACGTTGGTTAAGTCACTGCAATCCTGGCCTGCGCGATCTGGTAACAGAAACGATTGGCTGCGATTGGCAGAATGACCTGTCTCGGATTTCACAGCTTGCACCATTTGCAGATGATGCCGCGTTTCGACAGCGTTGGCATGCAGTCAAGTTAGCAAACAAGCAGGCACTCATTAAGTACGTTGCTGAACGCACTGGCGTGAAATTTGACCAGAACTCACTTTTTGATGTGCAGGTGAAACGTATTCATGAATATAAACGGCAGTTACTGAATCTATTGCATGTGATTCATCTTTATGACCGCATCCTGCGCGGCGACACCAGTGGGATGATTCCACGCTGTGTGCTGATTGGTGGAAAGGCGGCACCAGGATATCACGTGGCCAAGTTGATTGTGAAGCTGATCAATGATGTTGCTGCAGTCGTAAACGCAGATCCAAAGGCTCACAAGTTACTCAAGCTGGTGTTCCTGCCAAACTATCGAGTCTCGGCAATGGAAGTGATTTGCCCGGCCACTGAGCTTTCTGAACAGATTTCAACAGCCGGCAAAGAAGCGTCGGGTACCGGCAATATGAAGTTCATGATGAACGGTGCTCTGACTATTGGGACTCTGGATGGCGCGAATATCGAGATTCGAGAACAGGTGGGTGAAGAGAACTTCTTCCTGTTTGGATTGACCGCAGATGGTGTTGCAGAAAAACGACAGGGCTACGACCCCAACGCAATCATTGCCAGGGACGAAGATATCCTGCGCGTTATGAACATGCTTGAAGGTGGACGCTTCAATCAATCGGAACCCGGTATTTTCAATCTGCTCACGTCTGGATTGCGAAGTGGATATGATCCCTGGATGACGATCGCTGACTTCCGAAGTTACATTGATGTTCAGAAGGATGTTAACGAAGCGTACAAAGATCAGGACAACTGGAATCGCATGAGTATTCTGAATACTGCTTCGAGCGGCTGGTTTTCCAGTGACCGCACGATTCAGGAATATGCCGATGAAATCTGGAAGGTTCGCCCGGTGAACTGAGTCGCTTGAGAAAATAAATCTCCTGATTGGTAGGACTGCAAAAATGCGAGCGGCGTTTTTGCTTTTCTGAGCCCAAACAGTTCTGGGTGGATTCATTAAAACACAGCCCAGATTCATCAGCTGTTGAAGCGAAACGGGTTTCGCCACGGCGATGAAACCGTCGCGGACACTCTGCCCTGCCAAGTCATTGCAATGCCGGAGTCATTGTCCCGGAACAATTTGCGGGTATGCAAAGTGTAGGATGGACTTCCCGTCCGTCATTTTTCGGACGGACTGGAAGTCCATCCTACGCCGGCCGTTGACGATCGGCCGAAGGCCAAGAGCCCGGATTCACATCAGAGTCCCCGCAAGAATCGCTGTTTTTTCAGCAATTCTTGAAATTCTGTGAATTCTGTGACACGAATTCTTCGCCTCATATCGCAGTTAGATATGGCTGGATTCGTTGGGAGCAAGTTTCTGTTTTGAACGAGTCAGTCCCAAGGGCACTTGACAGGAGATCGGTGCATTTCACGAATCATGGAGTCGTGGTCAGGTTCGATTTTATTCTGGAACTGGGGCGATAGTCAGTGGCTGCAATTCTTGCAAAATCAATTCTTCGTGCGGCAGTTACCTACGTGATCGCAGCGTTCCTCGTGATGCATTCAAACGCTGTAGTTGCGGAGATCATCGTCAGCTACGGCGGGGGCACTGTCGCTCCGGGCGGCGGTGGATTACTGGACGTTTTTGTTTCCAGCAA